>JAHJSQ010000076.1 GCA_018830325.1 Gammaproteobacteria bacterium | reverse complement strand
TAATTATTCACACCCCCTATCGTTCCAACGCTCCAGCGTGGGAATGCCGCCCGAGACGCTCTAGCGTCTCGTACCGCTGGAGCGGTACTCAGGCATTCCCACGCAGAGCGTGGGAACGATAATTGCCGGGGGACTGAATAAATACACTATTACCGCATTCATAGCCTTTTCAAAGGGGGAGGTAAAGTTCCAACTTATTTTAAATGCAGGGGTCTGAACAATTACGACGACATAGGCTTAATTCAAATCACGATCTAAGAAGGGCGGTTTATTTTCCGGTTGTAGTTGAAAACTCGGCATTTTATCGCTTTGGGTGATTTTGCCGTTGTCATCGAATTGAACATTAATATATTTAGCGTTTTGTAAATCGGTTAAGGATTTCGGGTCGATGCCGAAGTGTTGAGCGAGTGCTTCTTTGGATACATTCGGTAACGGTGTGCGGCGCTCCAGATTTCTAAAACGATAATAATTGTAGGCGGCCCAAACGGCCAAGGAACCGCCCAATAACGCGATGCATTTTAAAATGAACTCCAAGTCTTGAAAGAGCAGTTCCACACCACCCAGCTCGATCATTTGCAGATAAAACATATCGGCTCCCGCCCACCAACTTAGCAATGTGATTACAGGTATCCATAGGTAAAACCAAAGGATCCAAAAAATAAAAGTCAGGGCGGCGGAAATATATTTTTGCTTTAAACTTTGCAGCGAAGGCGAGTTGATGATTAAAGGCTTCATCGTATTCCTCTGTCAGGACTTGTCCAAGTTGCGCGGGTGTTGCGTTTTTTAAATAAAGCTTTCAGTAAGCCTACAAAGGTTGTGAAGACCGAAATTACCCAATAAACCAATGGGTACCAAATCATCCAATAATACGTTCTTGCAATGCCTTTTTCGTAACGGGAATCAATCGCCAAGCTCAGCGCGAATTGAACTAAACAAGTGATACCCAGTAGTATTCCGCCCCAGCTCGGTAAAAGTGTCGGAATTTCGAGCGCTTTCGGGAGTACGATAAAATATCCCAAAGCCCATAACACGAAAGTCGTCATCATCGTATACGACCAAAAGACGCTGATGAAATATTCAAGATAAACCGGCCACATACGCCGGGAGTGCCAAATTCCCAATTTCCGATAATAGCGTAACAATACCTCCGCTCCGCCTTGCGCCCATCGCAAACGTTGGCGCCAGAGTCCCTTATACGTTTCCGGCATTAAAATCCAGCATAATGCGTTGGGTTCATAGCGGATATCCCAATGATCTAATTGTAATTTCCAACTGATATCGATATCCTCGGTGATCATGTCGTGACTCCAATAGCCGACTCTATGCAGTGCCGATTTTCTAAACCCTGCGATGACGCCGGAAACGGTAAAAATTCGGCCGTAAACCCGTTGCGCTCTTTTAATCATGCCGATGATCGCCGAAAATTCGCCGACTTGAATTTTTCCCAATAAAGTCGACCGGGTTCTAATACGCGGATTGCCGGTGACCGCGGCAACTCGAGGGCCGCTTAAAAAATGCATCATTATCCAGGCTGTCGCCTCCGGCGCTAAAAGCGCGTCGCCGTCGATACAAATCAAATATTCATTCTTTGAGAATAAAGCTCCGGTGTTCAATGCTTCGGCCTTACCTTGATTGTTTTCTAAATTGATGACGCGCACTTGTTTATGTCGTTCGGCAAGTATCGATAATTGCTCCAGAGTATCGTCTGTGCTGCCGTCGTTGACGGCGATAACTTCAAAATCGGGATAGCGTTGTTGTAATACAAATTCGATCGTTTCAGCGATGTCACGACCTTCGTTATGACAAGGTATGATAATAGAGACGGCGGGATAGGCACTCAATAGAGGGACTTCATCGTGTCGGCAAGGGCTGTTTCTCTCGCGACGGAAATAAAATATCAATGCCCCGATCATCCAGAGATATGCCATCAGCAGCGGATAATAGAAAGCAAAGCTCAACAAAAAATCGATGATCTCTTTTAGCGAGTCCTGTTTGAAAAACGAATTAAGTTCCCAAGTTACATCGAGTGATGCAAAGTCATCAGAAAGATCTGCCCAATAGCTTTCCAACAATTTCGATAGGTTTTTTATCCAAGTTAAAAAGGATTCGATGAAGTTCATTAATAGAAGGGTTGATGCGATTTGCTTGATTAAAATAGTGGGTCGAGTCTTGGGAAGCGCTCAATGTTATTGAGTCATCATTTCTTTAAGAAGCGACATCGGCGGGTGGTTTTTATGAAAGTCGTCGGGATAATAACCGTAATTCAGCGCATTCCTCCGCTGTAAAAGACGCATTTGGTCGGCTAAAACCGATGCCGGAATTTTTTGTTGGGTACGCCAATCCACCGACTGCAGTTCGAAAACGGTCTTTTTCAAACCCAGCGGATGTTCAGACACTTTGTCGATGAGTGTTTCCAACCAAATCATGGGCTCTTCCGCTTCTTCCATGAACGGCATGGCCATTAACGCGGTGTAATCGTAATTAACCAAAAAGTCAGGTAGCGATTGCGCGAACCATTCGGAGCTTTCGGGATTTAGCACGGCATTGGCATAGAGGTTTCGGGCGGTTTTGATGTCGGGCCGAAAATACCGGACTTTATTGGTAAGGTGATGCGTGAATTCGGTCAGTACGGTTATCTTTGCTTCGGTTTTTTCAGAAGGTTTTCGGTTTTTAAGATGGGCTAATGCCGACGGGCTAACATCCTCAAAATCGGTAAGAAATGCGTCGTCATGAAATAAAATTCCCGAGAAATGCGCTTGTTTCGCCAAGTCTAGATAAATATCGGCGATCAGTTGCCGAGGTTCCGGGTGATAGGGTGACAGGCGCTTGTAATTGTTTTGACTCGGAATCGGACGGCCGTTTTTTAATTCATGGACCCACCATTCTTTGGGGGCGCTAATCGAGAACGACAAAACCGGAAGCCAAGCGAAGACCGATACGCGAGTTTTCATGCGCAATTGCCACGCGACATAATTAAACAAATCCGCGCGCATCGGTAAATGCCGGTTCGGAAAATAAAGCGCATCGGCATTGCCGTCTCCGTCCGGGTCCGAGAAGGCTTGGAGATAGACCGTATTGACACCTATTTCTTTTATTCTGTCGAGAAGTAAATCGAGATTACGCTGAATTTGTAACGGTTCGGAGTCGTAAATGTAGTCCATGTCGACATGAGCCAATCTAACCGGTGAATCGTTTCTATTGCGTAGAAAAAGAGCCTTAAATTCTTCCAGATTAAGTGCATGCTCGATCGAATAGCGATGAACCAGTTGCATATCGTTAACGGAATTCCAGCCATCGTCCAAGGTCAATGAAACGTAAATACCTTGTTTTTCTGCGAGTTTGATCGATTCCAGGCTATAAGAGCCGTAAGGCCATGTAATGGCTTTAGGTTTTATGTCAAGGCGATTCCGCAAAATCCGAATACTTTCGGTTATATCGTTCGATACGCGAGTTTGGAATTCGGCATCCGTTTCATAACGCTGTTCGGAATTTTTAAACATACGCGTGGTCAAGGCCGGTTGCATGCTGCCTTGCGGATTACCTGGTATACCTCGATGCGAATCGTGGCTATGTGGGGCGATTTCTATCAATCCTGAATCAAGCATTTCTTTGAGTTGATTCCAGTTTAAAAAATGCTCTCTTGGCACTAACTTCGCTCCATATTGTACCGACTGATTGGTATCGGTCTCGAGCCAAGCAGTCACCGGACTGACGACAGCAGGAAAACCGAAAGCCTGTAGAATCGGAAAGACCGTGTCATGGACACTCGCATAACCGTCGTCGAAAGTTAACAACACAGGGTTTTCAGGAAGCTGCTTGTTGTTTTGTCCTGACTCGATCAGTGTCTGCAGACTGACCGGGTGAAAATTATTTTCTTTCAGCCAAGCGAATTGTTCGATGAGTCGGGCTCGTGTAATGGTGTATGGATTACCGTTCCATTCAGGCTGTACATCGTGATAACAAAGCGCGATGAAAGAACCGTCGCCAAGAGCGAATCTCGAGAATAAAGTTATCGACACGATTTGGATGATCAGAAATAACCGGCGCATGGCTAGAATCGTACATTAAGATTAAGATACATAAACCAGCTTTCAGTCAGATTGCCGTCGTAATAATGATAGCCTCTGATGCCGCCGTACGCGATTTCTAAACGATCGGCCGTTTTCCAACGATGTTCGTACTGAATGTTGCCGACCGGATTGGAGCCGAAATATTGCTGCCAATATTGACCGATGGAAACCGCTAGGCGTTGGTTGAAAGCCGTTTCGTAAAAACGATAAGTCAACAAATCGTTATCCAGGGTCAGCGATACCGAAGCATCCTGTGCCGGGTTAAAGTAATATGCGTTCACGTTCCGATTCGGATTGTCAGGCGATCCGCTGTGCCGCGTATTGGTTGAGTAGCCGGCATTTAAATAAGTCGAGAATTTATAGAACGGTCCGCTATACCATCGCTCGTAATAAGCGCCGTCGACACCGTACCGATTATTGCCGTCGCTGAAATGATAATAGTTTGCCGCCAAGTCCATCTGCCGCGACTCATGAAAGCGGTAAGTCAGTCTCGCTTGCGCCGATTTTGCCGTAGTTACGACTTTTTCATCGGCAAGTGCGGTCAACGCGCGTAAAGAGATTCGATTGTTGAGACTGTCCAAATAAGTGGAAATACGCCAATGATCGTCAAAATCGTAAGCTAAACCGAGTCCGACGCCGACCGCATTCTTTGCGAAATTATCGTAATGGACTTCGCCGGTGGCTAAAACATTAGTTCCGGCGAATTCCAGACCCAATCCATGCGTATTCAAATATCCGCGGCCTTCGGGTTGCGGAAATAAACCCATTTTCCAGGCGTTATGGATATAGACTCGATAATGATGCGCAATCGGACTGGAATATAAATAAGATTCGAGACTCATGTCTTCCGTGCCGATGTTAGGGTTGCCGACATCGTTGGTTTGGTTATCGCTAACTCCGCCTCCGGTGAACATTTTGAATTCCCAGCCGTTATGTATATTCCATAATCGCGACTGCCGTTGCACCCCGGTATCGTCCGGGAAGGTGTCATAAAGTTCTTGTATGACTTGTTCTTCCGCAGGGTAGCTTCTTAATTCATGCAAAACCTTGGTTTGCACGACACGCAATCCTAAGTGATCCGGCGATCGTTCCAGTGCCGGTTCAATTAGACGCAGCGCTTTGCGCGGCCAACCTCGAAAGTAATAAATGTCGGCTAATTTTGCTTCTATATCGGGATTATAGAGCGTGCGCCGGTACAGATCTTCCATGCGGCTTTGGCCTTGATAGAGTTTATCCGCGTAAGCCCTCATTAGGGCGGCTGTCATCTCGGGATAAATTTTGTCGGGATTATCCCGAACACGGGAATGACCGAGCTCGTCTTTAAATTCGAGGGTTTCCGGTTGTTCTTCATTGAGCCTGTCCGCTAGCTCAATGGCCTCTTTAAATTGTTCCGATTCCAGATAAGCATATATCAATGAAGCTCGGGCATTGCGATTATCGGGCGAATCTTCAATGATCGAAAGATAAAGGTCGCGGCCCCGTTTAGGTTGCCTGGTATAAAGATAAGCATCGGCAGCAGCGATTCGACTATAGGAAGGAATTTCAATACCTTGTTCCTTGAGGCGTTCGAATAATGCGATAACTTCCGGCATTTTGTTGCGGTTGCGCAAAGCGACCATCAAATCGAAATTGGCTCTATCGAGCCAGATTTGCGGTTCGGACAATTCAAGCCCTGCGATCGATTCGATATTGGCTTCTACGGCTGAAATAGCCTTATCCATTTCTTGATAACGGTTGGGCTCGCCGCTTGGAATACCGGCGCTTTTTCTAATCAGCGCGGCTGCATAATCCCAGCGGAAACCGGCCCACTCTTCGTCGGAAAAAGCGGCTTTATAATGTCGGGCCGTCGTTAGTGCGTCTTCATATTGACCGTTTGCTTGCAGAGCGAATGCCAGGTTTCTTTGTATATCCGCTCGATCCGGTTGAATGGCCAATATTTTTCGATAGAGATTAGCGGCATTCGAAAAATTATTCAGATTTTCATGGATCTGAGCCAAAAAGATCAAAATATCGAGTCGTTCGGGAAAAGCTTCGGAAAGCTCTGTTAAATAACTAATGGCCCGCTCATGATCGCCGCTTTGTTTCAACGTTAACCCAAGACCGAGCTTGGACTCAAAGCGGTCGGGAAATCTTTCGAGGACTGAACGATAAAGCGTTTCCGACTGTTTGAAATCGCCTGAGTTTCTGGCTGAGCTTGCAACTGACTCGATGACATAGATTGGGGCGGCATCTAAATCAATGGAACGGCTAAGCTCGATGACTTTTTCGTATTGGTCGGTCCACGACAAAATTTGAACATAATCGTAAAGATAGCGGAGCGTTCTCGGATGTTCGGTTCGTAGAATTTGCAGTTGCTCCAATGCCTGTTGAGTCCGGCCGCTACGAGCGGCATCGAGCGCATCGCGATAAATCCTTTCTTCATCATAGGCTTGTCCTAAAACACTTGAGGAAAAAAGGCTAATTATAGCCGTCAAAATCAAACCGGAATTCATGAATTTTTGGCGTTAGGAGTAGGTTGAAACGGTAGTGTGAAGTAGAGCGAGGCCTGTATGAAGATAGCTAGAGCCTAGGCTGTCGAAAAAGGCCATTTTTTGCTAATTGCCGGTTCCCGCTTTTTAACTCAAAATATTTTTGAAATGGTTAGTGTTCATAGGCTATTAAGAATCAGATGTAGGGTGCGCATCGCGCACCTGGGTCGGGCTCTTGTCGGTTCGGCACCGTGGAAAGGTGCGCGATGCGCACCCTACGGCGCTCAAACTATCTTGGAAATTGTTGATGATCATAGGTTATAGAGCATCCGTTATTTTCTCAAAACCCATAAAACAGTCATTTTTTCTGACCTGAAAATCGGTAAATTTCGACACCCTAGCTAGACCCTATACAAGCATAGTCAAGGCAAGTGGAATTATCGGAAGATAATTTACGAATGAATTATAGGTGGCGGCTGTAAGTTTCGGTAGGGCGCATTGCCGAGACATTCAATCGGCCGAGGCAACGATTGAAATTTCCGGCAAGCAAGTCGAACATTCGACTTTGATCAGTCTTCCTGTGTGTCGATTGCGCAAAGGCCGGGACATACCGTCGGTACGGTTCATTGCATCGAACAGCTTCGCTTCCATTTTTATGACGTCGTGTTCGTGGTCGAATAAATAAAGCGTGGGTTTCATTCCGCCGCTTTCGATGAAGCGGTCGGTGTCATGTAGCATGATTTTGGCATGCAACAACTCGTGTAAAAGTGCGTCCGCGGGAGAAATATGGCAAGCCGGGTGGTTTTTGCAATCGCGATGCAGCCATAGCTTTGCGCCGATGCGCGGATCGAAAAATATCGTTGCCGACGTTACGGTCAGTTGGTTGCCGTGGGCTTGTGTTTGCCAAGTATATTTTCGATAACGAAGTTTTAACTCTTTATCTTCCAGTAATTTCAACAGGCCGATGGCTTCAGGATAGCTTGCATAATACCGGGCCATCTTATCGAGATCGGCGCGAATAGTCGGCGGGTCGCCGGGTTCGCGGATGTATGCTTGCTGCAGTAAACGGCTGATTCGAACTTGAGCATGCGGATCCGGCTTAACGTTTAAATGTGCGTCATGGACGGATTGAATGGGCATGGTTTTGGGCGGAGCAGAGCGGACCAAACGAACGATCGAGTGGTTTCCTTTTTGGATTTTAACCGAATTTAATCGGTTTGACGGTTTGATAAGTTGCGAAGTGATTTCAGCAGTCACCTGCCTGTCGGCGATCTGTTCGGCTCGCGTATCGGTTGTCGCGATGAGAATGCCGAGACACAAAGCAAGAAAAACCGGCGTTTTTTGCCGCCGGTCGGCATAAAACGTTGCCGAACTTAATGTTCTGGCATCCTCCTTCAGAAAAATATCGTGATGCCGCGCAATCTCGATTAGAGCTTGATAAGCTTTAGGATTTTTTAAACTAAGCTGGTTGGCGCAGACTAAGGACCGCTGCCCGTCAATTAGGCAAGGATGTAAATAATTGCAATCGGCGAAGCGGATGGCCCAATTTTTAAGCGTATCGACTAATAATTCATCATCTTGGGACTGGCCGTCGATTGGGCTAAGAAAAATGCGGTTAATGGCCGATAGAGCATCCATAAAATTCTCGAAGAATCTAAAAGTTACTGTTAGTTTAGTTCCAAATAGTAGTTATTGCTTTGTGCAAAGCGATCGTAAGTATGGATGACCAATCGATTACGAATTTATGTTTTAGATATGGCCATTTTCGCTTTAGTAGTTAATTGCTGTTTTCCCGCTTTTTAAACTCATAATAATTTTGAAATTGTTGGTGTTGATAGGCTTTTAAGCCTAGGTGTAGGGTGCGCATCGCGCACCTGGGTCGGGCTCTTGTCGGTTCGGCACCGTGGAAAGGTGCGCGATGCGCACCCTACGGAGCTATTAGCTTAGTTCCAAAAGTAGTTAGCGCAAAACGATCGGAAGCTTTCATAAACCCATGAGCTACGAATTCATGATTTAGGTATGGCTTCAATTCGATGATTGGGTTTGCGTGTCGGAACTATCCTGAAACGACGGCGATTGATATTTCTCAAGTAAATATTGCTTCAGCCAGGTTTCGGAATCGACATCGGATTGAGGGCTATCGTCGATTTTTTGCAAGCGTTGTTTTAATAAGTGTTGCGGCGTTAATAGCAACTCGATATCGGACATTGCGACAAACTTATCCGGATGAACATTGTTGCCGTTTAGGATGTTGAAGAGCTGATGTTTTTTTAAAGATAGGCTGCCAATTAATTCCTCGCGAATGTCCAGCATTAGGGGTAGCAAATCGCTGCCGCTAAAGTCGTCTTCATGCAGGCACTTAAAGCGCTTTAGCATGTAGTTAATCGCAAAACGGTAAATATCCGACTCCCGCACATAAAACCGCGAAGCGGTGGCTTGAACCGCGTTACGAATACTGTTCTCGATACGCAGTGAAATGATGTGTTTCAGTTCGCTCAATTTCTTATACCTAATTCAAAAATATTTCGGATTGACTAACGGAACGTAGTTATTCACATCCACCTATCGTTCCAACGCTCCAGCGTGGGAACGATAATTGCCGGGTGGCTGAATATTAACAACGGAACGGCTTGAAAGCGGCAAAAGTTATGTATTTCTATCCTAGAAAGATGAAGTTGGCATGTGTTGTAGACCGTTCGTGCTGAGTTAAGTCGAAGCATGAAGGGTCTACAACACTTTCACCGGCTTGGTGAAGTCTCAAATGATCTTTTTAGGTTTATGGGTTTTTGGATATATGGATATGCGTATCAAGTCGAACTTTTTAAACATAAACGAAAAATATGACAGAAATGCGACAATTCAAAACAGTCGGCGTATTAGCGATGTTAGTTGTTTAAAACGTAATACGTTTCACGAAAATTTAACGAAGCTGTAAAACTTTTGAACTAATGACTATGAAAAAATATGCGCAAGTTGAAACTTCGCGGATGCGGAGCGGATCCGGCGAGGGGAAATGGGGCCGGCGAAGGCAATCATAACATGGGCGGTACTGATTGCCAGCGATTTAACAAGGAATAGGCAGTTTCCGGTTTTAGCCGGATATGCCGGGTGTGAAGATGTTGCCAAACCCGCCGCGAGGCGGGGACGGAAAGCTGCGGGTCTCTTATCAAGTATCAAGAGATAGCCGGGCCGCGACCATTTACTAGGAATGGCCATGTACCCCGGTTTGGTTTTTGTTAACAGACTTTACGAGGATATTTTTTATGAATTTATTAGGTAAATCTCTAGCGGTCGGCGCGATGGCGTTGGTTGCGACAGGTGCTCAAGCGAGAATCGCCGGGGTTAAATTGACCGGTTTCGAAAACGATCCGCGAGGCTCCGAGCTTTTTCTGAGCGTTTACAATCCGGATGCGCAAATTTCATATGCAATGGACTTAGGTATCCGGCATGCTGATTTTTTGGATAATCCGCAAGCAATGAATCACTCGATCAACACCGATGCATTCAGCCAGTTTATGGCCGCAACCTCGCCAGGTGACAGGGTGATCTATAACATTGCCTCGGCTCACAATTCATTCGTCGATTTCGATAGCGTGAATTATTTGGGCATTTTAATGACATCCAAAAATGAAATTGCTGTCGGCCCTTTTGGCGGTTTTTCTGAGTCATCAACAACACTTGATCAACATATCGACCAATTGAATGCAAGATCGGGCGAATTGACCGGCACCAATCAACAAGTCGGCGATAAAGCGGTCAATTTAGATTCCTATTCGGCGCCTGGGCAAAGCGGTTATTTTCCGACAACTTGGGGTTCGAACATTGGTAATTCTTTCTCTGGTAATCTTTCGTCGTCAGCAGGCGAATCGACAGGGTTTTGGTGGTGGGGCTTCGATATGGATCCCAATACGTTCGAGTTGACAGAGAAGGCGGTTTACCTCGGGGATTGGAACTTTTCGATTGAAAATGGCAGCGCTTCATTGAATTTCGCGCCGGTTCCCGTTCCAGCGGCGGTATGGTTTTTCGGCACGGGTCTGATGGGCTTGATCGCTGCCAAACGCCGTAAAGCATAAGAAAATCATTCAAGCATACCCGGATGCAGGTCCGGGAGTTTTTTACACTCATACCTACATAAAGAGAATGGTCATGAAAAAAAATATCGTAACGGCCGCCTTGGGCGCGGCTTTGATTGCCGGTTTTTCCGGCACGGCTTCGGCGTGGACGCCAAGCGATGTACCCGATTTACGAATCAACATGTCGGGTGCCACTGCAATGGATAACTCTATCACCTCCCTGTTCACCAGCTTGTGCGATGCGGGTACCTTGCATAGCTATTTCAACGATGGTCCGAATCCGGGGAATCGTTACCGTGCATTTTTCTGTACCTTGAGTCCGGATAAAGTCGACGGTATATCGGCTAGCCAAAAAGTGTTGTTTGTCAAACGTTCCGCCGGCGGTTCCGCCCAAGGCGTCAATCCGCTGATCGATCAACAACGCTTGGAAGCGATGAATATCTTTAACAATAATTGCACATTGTCGCCGACAGATACCGATCCGAACCGCTATTTATGCAGCATCAGCAATCCGGGCGATTTGGAATTGCGTTATTCCGATATCGGTATCTCGGACGTGGACGCCAAGATGTTTAGAGGCGTTAATACTCCGGCCGGTTTCAATCCTGTCAACCCGGAAAGTGCAGAAGATCTGGATAGCGTTTCGGTAGCTGCGTTGATATTCGGCGTTCCGGTCAATAATGCTTTGTATGACGCGCTGCAAACCGCGCAAAGAGGCGAAGGCTTATTGCCTAACGATTGTACGATCGGCGAATATGCCCGCGAAGAATGTATCCCAAGTTTGACTAAACAACAAGTCGCGTCGTTGATCAGCGGCAGGGTAAAAACATGGGACGATTTTAAAATCGACGGCATTCCGTTGACGCAATATCCGGGCGTTACGCCTTTGCCGGCCACTCGCGGCTCGAAGTTCGTCCGCTATTGCAAACGGGTCAACGGTTCCGGTACCGGTGCGCAACAATATGCGAAATTCCTGCATAATCCATGCGTTTCGGGTGCTGCTCAACCGATGCAATCATCGAACGTATCGACAGGTCCTATCGTGATCCAAAACTCGGGTTCCGGCGATGTCGAATTGTGTTTGAACGATTATGAATTGGGCATCAACAACACGGGCGCTAACACAGGCTTTTTTACACCGACCACAAAAGCTTGGGCCTTAGGCACACAAAGTCTAGAAAAAAATGCCGATCAAGCATGGCCGTATAAATTTGTCAGAATCGACAATGTAGCTCCAACATTGGCTAATGCCTTCAACGGTAAATATTTCGATGTGGTCGAGATGACTTACCAATGGTTGAAACCCGGTGTCAACAAATTACCGGCTTGCGAAGGCGAACATTTGGCGACTTGCGGCCCACAACCACCGGTAGGCGATATTAAAGTCATTATCGAACAGATGCGTACGGAAGCGAGCGAACCTTCGGTTGTTGCCAGTATTTTGAATGTCAAATCGAACTATCCGTTCGGTAAGTCGGGATATTTGGCGCCGGCCATTCCATTTGCAACCGATGCGAGCTTTACCGGCATCCTGAATGAAAATGCGCCAATCTGGCCGTATACCCATGACCTCGGCGCAGGCATCAATAACTGTGTGGTTCCGGTAATGCCAGAAACAGTGGTCAACAAGCCGTTGCTGTAACGGACGAAAAGGAAATAGGCCCTGCAACGGGGCCGGTAAGGACGCATCCAACAGCCTCCGCTTCGGCGGGGGCTGGCTTTATAAATCGATTTGTAAGAAATGGGGGGGGTATGAGAATAAAACGGCGACTAAGTACAATCATTACCATGTGTCTCACTGGATTTTCCAGTGTTTCGATGGCATGGAATAATACCACTGTGCCTGATGAAACCATATTTATTTCAGGATCATCATCAATGGACAATGGACTTAGAAACTACATTACTAATTCTTTGTGCGAACCAAATACAACCGATGTCTATTTGTCGGGGGGGATCAATGGAAAGAATAGAGGCATGACGCATAGCGCTATATTTTGTACAGTAAAAGCCTCTAAAGTTCCTAATCTGCAATGGGATGCAAAGGTCTTGTTTTTGAAACGCTCAATTGGCGGTTCGGGTCTCGGCGTTGCTCCTCTAATTGAAAGTAGACAAATAGAAGCATTGAATATTTTTAAAAGTAGTTGCACACAAACTAATGATAACCCTAACAACTGGATATGCAACACCAACGAACCAGATCCTTTTACCTTGCTTATTCCTGATTTTGGTATTTCAGATGTTGAACCATTGCTATTCAGAGGCCCCAATACACCGGCTGGCTATAATCCAGTCACTGGAGCTAGTGCTCAACTACTTGAAACTAGGGTTGTGGCGGCGTTATTGTTCGGCGTTCCGGTCACGAATGGTTTGTACAATGCTCTGCAAGTTATTCAAAAAGACAGGGGGGAATTGCCCGATACTTGTCAAATTGGTGATTACACTGAAACATGTATGCCGAGTTTGAGTAGACAACAAATAGCAACCTTAATCAGTGGTACCATCCAAAATTGGGATGAATTCAAGTTTGAGAAAGATGGGCAAACGTATTCATTCACCGATTATCCGGGCGTAGATTTACTAATCAATGAACAGAAAGTTGCCACTGGCCGTGAATTCAGTAATTTTGTGCATTTTTGCAAAAGAACTAGTGGTTCCGGGACAGGAGCACAACAATATATTAAATATTTAAATAATCCTTGTGCATCGGGTACCCTAAGCCCCTCAGAATGGGATAATCCTTTTGATGGGCCACGCGCATTGCTTAATTCCAGCTCAGGTAGTATGGATCAATGTCTCGATGATTTTGATAAGGGGACGAACTATAGCCGCTCAATAAATGGAGAGAGACATAATCAAGACATCTTTAGCGAGCAGCCAATTGTCGGTTGGGCTTTCGGACAGCAAAGCATGGAAAAAAACGCCAACCTTCAGTCCGGGTATAAGTTTATCAAAATAGACGGGGTCGCTCCAACATTAGTTAATGCTCACAAAGGGACTTATAATGATTGGGTCGAGACAAGCTTCCAATGGCGCAAAAACAGCCTTACGGGTAATAAATTGCGCATTATAGAAAAGATTGTTGCTGATTCAATGAACCCTGCATATATGAACATCTATAACCAATATTCGGACTATTCTTTTGGCCAATCCGGCTATTTAGCGTCACCAATAAACGGCTACACATATTCTAGTGCCTTAGGACAAAATTCCCCCCCGGTAATTCCTTATTCGCATGGGGCCATTGGTGTCTTGAATAACTGTAGAGTTCCGGTAATTCCACCAGCTCCGACAGATAAACCTCTGTAAATTGACAATTCAATGGGAAATCCGGCCCTGCAACGGGGCCGGCATGGATGCAAAAGCACAGCCCCCGCAACGCGGGGGCTGACCTGTTTGTAAAAGCCAACAAAATTCTATGTATAGGAAGGTAGATTTGTCGTTTCGTTTGTTATGGGTGTTATGGGTCGGATTGTTAAGCCATGCGGCGCTTGCCCAGGACGCCGATCATTTCGATTTATGGGAATTGCGCGTCAAGGGTAATACCTTGCTCGAACGCAAGGAAATCGAACGCACGGTCTATCCCTTTTTGGGCGAAGACAAAAATATCGATACGGTGGAAAAAGCGCGCGCCGCGCTTGAAGAAGTCTACCAAAAACAAGGTTTTCAGACGGTGTCGGTCGACATACCCGAACAGGATGTGGTCGGCGGCGTCGTTTATTTGGAAGTCACCGAAGGCAGAGTGGCCCGCTTGCGCGTGACCGATTCGCGCTATTTTTCGTTAGGCGCCATCAAGTCCAAGGTGCCGGAGTTGGCCGAAGGCAATGTGCCGAATCTGCCGAAAATGCAGGAACAATTGGCCGAACTCGGCAAGCAATCCTCGGATCGGACCGTGGTGCCCATCTTGCGCGCGGGCGACACGCCCGGCACGCTCGAAGTGGATTTGAAAGTCCGCGACGAATTGCCGCTGCACGGAAAAGTCGAGGTTAACGGGCGTAATGTTGCGAACACCAGTCGCTTGCGCACGATCGGTTCGATCCGTTACGACAATTTGTGGCAAAAATTTCATAGTGCCTCGTTTATGTATCAGGTTTCGCCCGAGATACCGGAAGAAGTCGAAGTTATGGTCGGAACCTACGTGATGCCGTTGTTCGATACCGAAAATCGCTTGGCATTATACGCGGTTAGTTCGTCTTCGGAATCGCAAATAGCCAGCGCGGGAGCTTTGTCGGTGGTCGGTATCGGCGACATTTATGGAGCGCGCTTGGTGATGCCGTTGCCCGGAAAGGACGATTATTTTCATACCTTGACGGCGGGCGTGGATTACAAGTCGTTCGACGAAGACTTGAACCTGATCGGCGCGGATACCTTGAAAACGCCGATTACCTACGTGCCTTTCATGGTGCAGTATGCCGGCAATTTACGAGGCGAGGAGTCCTTGTTGTCGTTCAGCGTCGGTTTGAATTTTTCGATCCGCGGCCTCGGCAACGACGAGCAGGAATTTGCCGACAAACGCTTTCAGGCGAAACCGAATTACATGATCGTCAACGGCGACATCGATTATTCGCGCAATCTGCCGTGGGGAATGCAGTTCATGACCCGGCTATCGGGGCAAGTATCCGACTCGCCGATCATCAGTAACGAGCAATATTCGATCGGCGGCGATGAAAGCGTCCGGGGTTATTTCGAGACGCAAGTATTGTCGGACGACGGCGTGCAAGGTTCATTCGAATTGTACTCGCCGCGGCTGCTGCCGATGAACGAGGACTGGGAATGGGTCAACAATCTCAAAGGCTTGGTCTTTTTCGATGCCGGACGAGGTTGGTCTAAAGATGTGTTGGCCGGTACCGACAGCAAATTTAATCTGGCCAGCGGCGGTTTCGGCATTCGGTTTCAAGCCTTGAAATATTTGATCGCCAATTTGGATGTCGCGTTTCCGTTTATCGCCGCAGGGACGATAGAAAGCGGCGATCCGAGGCTGCATTTTAGGGTCGCGGCCGAATTTTAAATAATGTGGGAGCGACGCCTACGTCGCGATGTCGAGGTCGATGAAGATAAGCCGCGATTGACTTAATCGAAGTCGGCAAGGTTAAACCTTTTTTTTCGGGGCTTAGGTTTTGGCTTCGATTAGGTCATCGGTTATTCAGCTTTTTCGGCTTCCCCTCACCTAGCGTTAGGTGAGGGGCGATCAGGGGATCGCTCCCACAGAGGCCAGGTGGGCAAAAAACACTGTGGGAGCGACGCCTACGTCGCGATCGGCGGAGCCGAGGACGCCTTGTAAGCGATAGGCTTAACAGGCGCAAATGATAGAAATTCAACAATGGCCTTAAGCCCAGCGGCTACAGCCATTGATGCGGTAAATTGACGGAAAAGCCAAACCCGCCGTGAGGCGGGGACGGAAAGCCACGGGTCTTGAACGACGAGACGGCCGGGTTGCCACTATCGACGATTGACAATCGTATCCGACGCTTCGGCGGAGGAACATAACGAGGGCAACGAACATGGCTAACAAAAAACGAACTCAACCATCCGTCCGGAATCCGCACCGCTTTAGTCTCAAACGGTCGGCGGCCTGCGTAAAACTGGCCGTCGCCGGCGGCTTGGCGGTCGGTTCGATGTCGCCGGTGCAAGCCGAACTTCCGGTGCCGAGCGCGGTTTGGGCCAGCATGGGGCAAGCGACTAGGCAAGTGATCGGTAATCACATGCAGATCAATCAGCAGACCGATCGGGCGATCTTGAACTGGCAAAGCTTTAACATAGGCAAGGAGAATTCGGTCCATTTTCAACAGCCTTCGAGCACCTCGATCGCACTGAATAAAATTTTCCAAAACGACCCGAGCCGAATTCTCGGCGCATTGACCGCAAACGGCCAAGTTTATCTAGTCAACCGCAACGGCTTCGTATTCGGCAAGGATTCGCGCGTCGACGTGCGCGGCTTGGTAGCCTCCACGCTCGATATCTCGGACGACGTGTTCGATCAAGGCATCACCAAAGTTTTTTCTAATTCGGGTTCCGCAGCATTTCAAAACAATGAATTCGTCCTCAGAGATCAAAACGGTGACGCCGTTCTTGACGAGGGCGGTCAGCCGATAAAAGCATTACTGGCAAAAGATGCGAACGGCAATCCGATTAGAGCATCGATCACGCTCGAGGAAGGCGCGCAAGTACAATCCGGTACCGGCGAGCGGATTTTGATCATCGCGCCGACGATTACCAATAAGGGTTCGATACAATCGGACGACGGTCAAGCAATACTCGCCGCTTCCACCGATAAAGTCTATTTGCAGGAGGCGAGCGGCGATAGCGACGTTCGAGGGCTTCTAGTCGAGGTTGAAACCGGCGGCGATGTCAGCAATTTAGGAGAAATATCCTCAAGGCGCGGCAATGTCACGATGATCGGTTTCGCGGTCAACCAAAACGGTAAAGTGTCGGCATCGACGTCGATCAATGTCAATGGAAGCATCCGGCTGATCGCCCGCGAAAGGGCCTCCGTATTTGAGACGGACGGTTTCGAAATGCGCGCGACCAGCACGACACGGGCTGCCGATATCGGCGATGGTTTAGGTACGTCGGCCACGGTCAGTTTCGGCGAGAACAGTTTGACTGAAGTATTGCCGGAACTCGGTACGGGAGAAACCGCGATTGACGAACAGGTTCAGCCTTTGTCGAAGGTCGAAGCGATGGGGCATAAAATCCATGTGAAGAAAAACGCCGATATCTTCGTGCCGGGAGGCCGGGTCGATATGGTAGCGACACAGAACCCTATCAACCCGTTGCAAGATTCCGTCAACCGAAACAGTAGTCGTATTTTGGTCGATTCCGGCGCAACGATCGACGTGTCCGGTATCGCGACGACCGTGAAGGCGATGGAAAGCAATATCGTCGAAGTCGAATTGCGTTTGAACCAATTAAAAGACTCCCCTTTACAGCGCGACGGCATTTTGTTCGGAAAAACGATTTTGGTCGATATCCGAAAAGGATCCCCCATAGCCGATGTGCAACCCGATATCGATGCGATTCAGCGCACCTTGGGCGAGCGTTTGGCGAAGGGAGGCGAAATTAATCTGAGTTCGGAAGGCGATACCTTGGTTCAACAAAACGCGGTGCTCGATTTCTCGGGCGGCGCGGTGACCTATCTGGACGGCTTCATCACAACGACGAAACTGACTTCAAACGGCAGAATTTTCGATATCAGCGAAGCGCATCCGTCTCTTAAGTACGACGGTATTTACGGGGAAGTTGTCAAGGTTTATGAAAAATGGGGCGTTAGAAAAGTCTGGAAAGTAGACGGACCTTTTTCATTGGCGAGACGCGAAGCCGGTTATATCGAGGGTCATGACGCCGGACGTTTGACGATAAAAAGCCCCAACCCATTACTCGAAGGCGAGTTGAAAGGCGGCACCGCCAGCGGGCGTTTGCAGCGGACTGTAGATAGTAAGGCTTATGGCGGCGAATTGCTGATTGACATGCGAGCAGCGTCCGCAGTGGTTCAGTCGGTGATTTTATCGTCGGCTCAGAACCGAGTCGGAGTGGACGTCGACCTCGACGATCCTTTTCCGGTTAACGATCAAGGCTTGAATGTGGCATTGGCTATTCAATCCGGCATGATCGGAAAAAGCGGAATTCAAGATGTATCGATACTGACGCATGGCACGGTTGAGATTGCCCGCAATAGCACCGTCGGATTGGCGGACGGCGGAAGTCTTCGTTTGCAAGGCGGTTCGATCAGCGTTAACGGTCATGTCAAAGGAGCCGGTGCCGATCTGTCGTTGACGACCGCGTTGAATGCGCAAACGATCGGTAGATTGGACGGCTCCATCAATATCGGCAAAGACGCGAAGATCGATTTGCAAGGCGAATGGGTCAATGATAGGGCAACGCCGTTTGCTTTGATCGATAGTATGCCGGTGACGATCGGCGGCGGTAATTTTGTCGCAAGGGCCAACGGCGACATAGCATTGCAGAGCGGCAGCGTGATCGATGTCAGCGGCGGCGCATGGCTCAAAACCAACGGTACGATCGAGGCTGGCGAGGCCGGAAGCGTTCGAATGATCGCCGCGGCTGAAAACATAGGGTCCAACATTACCCTTGACGGTACGCTGAATGCTTACGGAATCAAAAACGGCGGAACGCTGGAATTGGAAGCTAATGCGGTTGCGATACGGCGAAAGCGAGAAGACGAGATTGAAGGGTTGCGTCCGTTACAATTACAAGAAGGTTTTTTCGGACAAGGTGGATTTGCCAACTACATCATTAGGTCTAATGTCAACGGTCTGGTTGTCGACGATGGCGTAAACATCACCTTGCGGCAAGTTAATCGGGTCTTGGACGGAGCGGCAATAACTACGGGTAATGCCGATAGCATTGCCGCGATTTCGCGCGTATCGACCTTGCCATTAATTCAAAGATCGCCGAGTTCGTTGGTGCTGGCTGCAAACCACTCGATCAATCCTAATCCTAGTAGCCATTTGGAGATAGGCGGCAATGCTAAGATCGTTGCCGATCCTCTGAGCAGTATTTCGCTGATTTCGGATTCATCGTTGTTTTTCGACGGTACGATTACGGCGCGAGGAGGCGATGTATTGATGTCTATAATTCCTCCAGTTAATCTGCCCGATCCGTTATATCAACCGACACAGGGATTATGGCTTGGTGAAAATGCTCGAATTGATGTTTCCGGTATCGCAATCACGACTGTTGATGCATTAGGAAGGCAGGGCGGTGAAGTTTACGACGGCGGAAGTGTGATATTGGATGCGGCCCGGGGATTCGTAGCGACCAATAGCGGTTCGTTCATCAATGTGTCGGGCACCTCCGCTTCATTGAATTTGCCGCGTTTGAATCCCAACGGCTTTGGTTTAAGTTATGATCCGATCACTGTCGGTTCTCATGGCGGGTCAATCGAGATATCAGCTGCCGAGGGTTTGTTTGTGGAGGGGCAGATGGCCGGGCGCCGCGGAAACGCAACGGGCACTTTAGGAGCTACGCTTTCGGTCGGTTTAGACGCAACGCGTCGAGATCCGGATGAGGGTGAAGGCATCATACTGAATTTTCCGACCGGACCGGGTGTTCTCCAGATTTCGCAGCAAATTCAGCCGGTGTTGTTAGGTGCGTTTGCCGAAGCAGGCGATGCGTTACCCGCGCAATTGGCTAGAAAAGGTTATCTGGCTTCCGACCAAGTGAGCGACGGTGGATTCGCCTCGTTAAATGTGCTTGCCGACGATGAAATTCGTTTTAAAGACGATATCGCTTTGAAAATTCAAGGCTCGTTGGTGATGAATAGTCCTAAGTTCGGTTGGGTAAGTTCGAATCCGGGGAACGCAGGTCAAGTTGTTTTGAATGCGGCACAAGTAAAAATAGGATCGACCCGCCATCGTACGGCCATTGCCAATCCGACTGGTGGAAACGCTTCGTTGACGGTTAATGCCGATTTGATAGAACTGAACGGCGGCGCTTTTACCTCCGGTTTCAACGAGGTTAACCTAAATGCCTCAAACGATATTCGTTTGTTGGGCGAGCGTATTATTAATACGCAAATGGATTTTGTCGGCGAATTCATAACTTTCTCGAACTTGAATTTAACGGCGAAACAGATTTATCCAACTACCTTGTCTCAATTTCAATTGGCCGTTATCGGTGATCCAAACGGTTCGATCGCTATTAAAGGAAGAGGCGAGGGCGCTCCGGTATTGTCTGCTTTCGGAAAATTGGCGTTCAAAGCCCCGAATATCGAACAGAATGGCGTAATCAAAGCGCCGCTCGGCGAAATTGTGTTGGACGCTGACAATTCCATCAAGTTAGGTGCGCAGAGTATGACTTCGGTATCCGCCGAAGGGGAAATTATACCGTTCGGGGTTACCGAAGGCGGACTGGAATGGCTTTATCCGGTAGGTAATCGTAATATTATCGTGTCGGCTCCGGAAAAGCGGATAGCATTAACATCCGACCGTATTCAACGAGATGAAGGTGCCGTGATCGATTTGTCCGGGGGCGGAGATTTGTTAGCCTATGAATTTATTCCGGGTATCGGTGGTTCGGTGGACGTGTTGGCGACCGGCGAATCGTTTGCTGTGATACCAGGATTTAACGGTTATGCTCCGCTTGATCCGTTTATTAGCACGCAGGCCAATATCGATTTAGGCGCTACTGTCTACTTAGAAGGCAGCGATGCTTTGCCTGCGGGCAATTACACCGTGTTACCTGCTCGATATGCTTTGTTGCCCGGCGCATATCTGATAACGCCTCAATCGGGTACCAGGGATATGATGCCGGGTACTCGAACGATTAACCTGGAAGGGGCGCCGGTCGTGTCGGGCTTTTTATCGATTGCGGGAACGAACGCTCAATCCCAACGCCGTGAGGGATTTGCAGTCGAACCGGGAAGTATCGCATTAACTCGTTCGCAATTGAACTTGACGACGGCAAACAAGTTTTTCGCGCAACAAGCCATTGCCAATGAAACGGCTATGCCGAGATTACCGAAGGATGCCGGTTATGTATTGTTCGATGCAAAAAACCGATTGGATTTGCCAACTGTCCGAGCGGAAGCTTCGAATGGCGGTCTAGCCGGTTTAGTTGACATCATTGCCGAAAATATTTCGATCGTTAATCAAAGCAACGGTTCGGTTGGTGGAGTTGTTCAGTTGACAACCGTCGATCTCAATAACCTAGAAGTTGGAAGTTTATTAATTGGCGGTTCGAGGTCCTTCGATAAGGCTACCGGCACGACAAAAATCGATGTTAAATCTGAAACGGTAACATTGAGCGAAGATACCGTTTTGGAGGGCGCTGAAATTATCTTGACCGCTACCGATACGCTGGAATTAAAAGAAAGATCCATACTTTCCGCCGTTGGGGAGGCGAATGCGTCGGAGCAAACAAATATCTTGGAAACGACGGGAGACGGAGCCTTAGTGAGAGTCTCAGTCGGAAATCAAGTCGTTAAAAATAGAACCGGCACAGTTGGAGCCAAAGGCGATCTAATTATTGGGCAAGATTCAACGATTGCTGCTTCAAATGGTTCTGTGCTTCTCGACTCTACTCGGCAATTGCGAATGAGCGGTGAGGTGGATGCCGGAAAATCCCTAAATATCAGCGCAGAGGCGATCAATTTAGGTGAAGTGGATAATTCATTAAACGGACTATCGCTCAACAATATGCAATTGAGTCGTCTGAATGTCGATGAATTGTCACTTAACAGTCGTGGAAACGTTAATATCTTCGGTAACGTACACAGAACTGATGATGAAGGTAATTCCATTGTCGATAACGAAGGGAATTTTACATCGCTTGAATTCGGGCATTTGATCATAGATTCGGCAGGATTGGCCGGGCATCAAATGAATGGCCAAAATGCATTGGTTTCGGCAGAAACAATAACGCTGAAAAATAAAAATTCAATCAATGGAGTAGTCGGAGCGGGTTCGGGCGAGCTTTATTTAATAGCCGATTCTATGGAAATAGGCGGGGGGGCTTTCAAATTGTCCGGATTTAATTCGGTTGACTTGACAGGCAAGCAATCAATTACCGGAGTTGGTGATTCTTCGTTGACATCTGTTGGGGATTTATCGATTACTAGCGGTTACCTGACCGGCGCGACCGGGTCTAAAACGACGATTGATGCAAGCGGACATAATTTGTCCATTGCTGCAATTCAAGACGTTCAAATGCCGAATAAATTCGGTATTGCCGCAGAGCTGAATTTAATAGCAGATGAACTGGCAATCGAAGCGCCTTTGCTCTTCAGAAGCGGAGTTGTAAGGGCCGAAGCTAAAACCGGCGATGTTGTTTTAGCAGAAAATGGCTCTATTGATGTTTCCGGTACAGTCGTTACGGTAGGATTGAGCGATCCTATTCACTTGCAAGCAGGTCGTATCGAGCTGATTTCGCATCAACAAAATGTCGTTACGAATTCGGGAAGCCGGTTGTCGCTAAATGGAATCACCTCGGTCATGGACGCCGGGGCTCTAACTGTTTCGACGGTTCAAGGACAAGCGCAATTAAATGGCTCCATCAATGCGTTAGGAGGCAATTTGGCTTCTGGCGGAAACGTGATGCTGGATGTTGCTTCGTTTTCGGATGCGGGGTTTAGCGGTATTAACACGCTGTTGTCGTCATCCGGTTTTACAGGGGCAATTGATATTCGATTGAGAGAAGGTAATTTATCGATCGCACAGCAAGACCATATCAACTCGAAAAATATCAATCTAGCTGTCGATAACGGTAAGCTCGATATAGCCGGAAAACTCGATGCCGACTTTGCGGATGGCGGTTCGATCAATTTGTCGTCGAGCGATGCGTTGACATTGGCGTCGACTGCCGAATTGACTGCCGTAGCCCTTAATCCACAAGGCCACGGCGGTAAGATCAAGTTCTCGTCAATCGATGGCGGTGGTATCGTGATAGAAAACGGCGCAACAATCGATGTATCGGCGAATGGCGGCAAAGAAGGTGAGGTGCATTTGAGAGCCGAGCGCTTAGGCGCTAATGACATCAATATCGGTGCAATCGCTCAAGGTGCGATTAGCGGCGACTCGAACGTTACGGTCGAAGCAGTCGAAATATATAATTACAGCAATCTAAACAGTACTGCGATCAATACCATCAAAAACGATACTGCGGCTTATATGAGCGCAGTCGCAATTAACGATTCTATAAATGACAAGTTCGGTACAGGATTTGAAATGGCCCCCGGCATTGAAGTCAGGTCAGCCGGTAATATCGCATTGTCGTCAAAATGGGATTTGGCCGATTGGCGTTATGGACCGAACGATACGCCCGGTTATTTAACACTAAGAGCCGCGGGCGATATCGTGCTGCAGCAGGATCTTAGCGATGCTTTCGCGCCCGGTGCGATTCCTTTTGCCGACAGCGGTTTCGAAATTCAGGTCGACGACATGTTGCAGTCGGGAAGGTCGTGGAATTATAACGTCACGGCCGGCTCTCAAATTGCTGCAGCTAATAGTAAAGCTGTGACGGTTGGTATCGGCGATATCAAAATCGGTAACAACGTCAGAGTTCGAACTGGCACTGGAGATATCGATTTTACAGCGGGGCGCGACATCGCTTACGGCAATAATCGATCGGTCGTATATACCGCCGGTAGACCGGATGATGAGAATCCTTACGGTTTTAAACCGATTATTACAGGCTTAGATTTTTACGCGGAATATCCTATTGACGGCGGCGATATCAGCTTCAAAGCCGGACGAGACATAAAAGGTGCGGTGACTAATCAGTTGGTCACAGATTGGTTGTTGCGTACCGGCGACTGGACCCGTGGAGATAATGCGGAGAAAAGGCCCACGGCATGGGGTATTGGTCTTAGCGGAACCGAGTTTAAACCGTTGACGCCCGATTATAGGCAAAACGTGGGAGCATTGGGCGGCGGTAATGTTTCGATAACCGCTGCGCGTAATATAAATGATCTGTCGGTTGTGATTCCGACGACCGGTAAGCAAATCGGTCAGCCAGCCGATCCGTCCGATGGGTTCGATACCAATTATTTGACTAATGTTGTCGAAGTCAACGGCGGCGGCGATCTTTCGATCAATGCAGGCGCCAATATCGCAGGCGGCATGATTTATGTCGATAAAGGCACTGCCGATATCGTTGCAGGCGGCTCTTTGACGGCCGGTTCCAATCAAGGTAGAAGCCCCGTTTTGGCCTTGGGGGATTCGCAACTGAATGTTACGGTTGCAAAAAATATCGCATTGGAAGCGATACTCGACCCAATGGTTTTACCGCAAGGGAAAATAACGGATAAGGAAAATCTGTTTTTTAGATACAGTGCCGACAGTCAAGTCACTCTGACATCGATTACCGGCGACGTGGTTCTGAAAAATAATGTGTCATCCATGACTTCCTTATTCAATCAACTTAATTTTGCGCAGAATGGCGCATTGACTGCGTTGAGAGTATATCCCGCTTCGCTGTCCGCTTACGCATTGAGTGGTGATGTTAAGTTGGACGGCAGCTTGATCATGTACCCAAGCGCTCAAGGGCAATTGGAGTTGTATGGTGCTAAAAACATTACCACGGGCAATACCGGTAATCCTGTGAATATTGTGATGTCCGATACCGATCCTGCTTTGCTGCCTTCCATGTCGATACCCGCGCAAAATTATTTGGAATTGTCGCGACGTTTAACTATTTCAGGTCAAGGAGATCCGAGTATGATTTATTCGACAATTCCTAATCATATTAATGACGTTCAACCTGTTTTAATTAGTACCGGAACCGGCAATATAATCGGTAAGGATCCTTTGCTGTTTGTTTCAGCAAAGCATGCCGAAGTCATGTCGGGCAATGATATACGAAATGTTAGTTTTCAGATTCAACATAATTTTAATGACGCTCAATCAGTCATAACTGCAGGACGGGATATTAAATTCGATATCGCCAGAAATTCATTGACCGGTGCGCTGACTAACAGAGTGCAAAAGATCGAGACTTCCGGGCCGGGGCAATTGACGGTTCTTGCGGGCCGTAATGTCGATCTCGGATCTTCCGACGGTCTCTTCACGGTCGGGAATCAAGTCAATCCGGCATTAGCCGAGGACGGGGCGAGTATCGACGTGATTGCAGGGCTGGCTAAAACGGACATCGATGTTGCCGCCTATGCCGCCGGTTTTCTAAATGACGGCGGCGTTTTCGGCGATAACTATCGCCAAGCGGTGACCGACTATATGCGGCGCTTGACCGGCGATGACAGTTTGTCCGGAGACTTAGCGGCCGAAGCTTTCAAGTCTTTGGCGGCGGTCGAACAGGCGCATTTCAATGCGCACTTTCTGGATGCGTTGAGAACGACTTTCAACGATCAGATGAAAGTACAGGGCAATAAGTTCTCGGTTGCAAAAAACGGATTCGATAATGCCGGCGACGACGATGAGCGTTTTAATTATAAACTTGAAATGGATTCCGCGCAGTTAGAGCTGTTGGCCGCGACTGAAGCATTGTTTCCCGGCACGACTGTCTTGGCGGGAGTTGATGGATATTCTATCGATTCGGTCAATGGCATTGTATTTGACGGCGGTAACGATGCCGGCAGTATCTTGAGTGCTGCCTTCGGTAAACCGAGAAATAAACTACAAACCGGCGACATATCGATGTTCTTCAGCAAGATACACTCGACCGATGGCGGCGATATCAATTTGTACGCGCCGAATGGAGGCGTTAATGCCGGTTTGGCTGTCAATTCCAGCGGCGCTAAAGATGCATCGGATTTAGGTGTGGTCGCGATCAAAAAAGGTGCCGTTCACTCGCTTGTACGCGATGATTTCCAAGTCAACACGACTCGGGTGATGACGCTGGGCGGAGGCGATATCGTGATCGGTTCGACCGAAGGCGATATCGATGCCGGACGAGGGGCGAAAACAGCCTTGGCGGCACCGCCGCCGATCGTTCGCTTCGATGAGAAGGGTAACATGATCGTAGAATTACCGACTGCGGTAGCCGGTAGCGGCATCCGCGCGAATCAGGCGCCGGACGGTTCTCAAGGCGACGCTTTGCTATTCGCATTTCAAGGAATCATCGACGCATCCGAAGCCGGCGTCGGCGGTAAGGATGTCACGGTCGGCGCGACAGCGATCGTCGGTTCCGACAACATCGACGTGGGCGGCGTATCGGTCGGAGTTCCGGCGGCATCGTCGGGCAGTATTGCAGCCGGATTGGGTAATGTCGGGAACGTGGCGGCTGCCGTCCAGCAGGCGGTCGATAGTTCGGCCGATGCCGGTAAGGATGCGTCCGACAAAATGGCCAGCGCGGCGGCGCTCGGCATCATCAGCGTCGATATCGTCGGGTTCGGTGACGAGGATGTGCATTAATGGTTCTGAATGACAGAGGATTTCGTTTCGGTTTACTGGAGCGGGGTTTCGGTCGACTGGTTACCGGGTTTGTTACGGGGTTTTCAACAAGCGTGTTTCGAACATTGTTGAGGGATTCCGGACGAACGGAAAATTCCTTATGGCGTTGGCTTATTGAATTTCGGCTTATTTAATGCCGTATTCCCATATTTTCGGAAGTGAGGGTAGGTTGCCGAAAAAAGCCGATTTAGGTAGTTTCTGTATTCCCGCTTTCTTTATTCTCAAAATATCTTGGAAATTGTTGGTGTTCATTGATTATAAAACGCCAGACGTAGGGTGCGCATCGCGCACCTGGGTCAGATATATCGTTGGGTTCGGCTCCATGGAAAGGTGCGCGATGCGCACCCTACGGTGCTGGTTCTGCCTTAGTTATTTAGAGAAAAAACATGGTGCCTAAATTTGCTGTGCCGAAGTAAGGGATCAAGCTAAGGGAGTTCGGATGCGAAAGTTTTATCCCTATAGCCGAACAGACGCTAAAGAGTCTTCGAATCGTCATAATAATGTCACAAATTCCTGAAATAATTTCGCTTTAAGTTAAGCACCGAGAGTACCAATGAAACGATTTGGATTTTTGTTATTTTTTTTGATGCTGATGCCGCAAATGGCTTCTGCATGGTGGAACGCCGATTGGAGTTACAAGAAAAAAATAGATCTGGATCTCAAGCAGGCGGGAGTTAGCGTTCCGGAAGATGCCGTGGCATTGATTCGTTTACACACCGGCAATTTTGCCTATTTTATGGATATAGCGGATTTGGGTAAGGATATCCGCTTTATGGCGGGAGACGACAAAACGCCGTTGAAGTTTTATATAGAAAAACTGGACTCAATCAATGAAATGGCATTGATTTGGGTCAAGTTACCGAAAGATATTGCAAAGGCCCCGGAGCCTACCCTGTATATGTATTACAGTAATCCTCTAGCGCCTGACGGGCAGGATGCGGCCGGTGTTTTTCCTGTCGATCTAGTCTTGAGCCTGCCGTTTACGAAGGATGGCGTTGCCGACATGACCGCTTATGCGAATAATCCGTCCGAAGCGACTGCCTCGGCAGGAGAAGGCGGCTTGATTGGGCATTCGGGAGTTTTTGAAGGGGAGCAAATCGTTCGGATACCGGCTTCCGCGTCTTTACTGACGGCTCCCGATCCCGGTTGGACTTTGTCTACATGGTTGAAAATCGATCAGCCGAATGAAGATGGGGTGATCTTTCAAAGAACCGGCGCGACAGGAAGCCTGACTTTTTCTGTTAGAGAACAATCGGTGAACTTAGAGATTGCCGATGCTTCCGGCGAACTGCAAACTTTCCCGGTTACTACGCCGTTGACTCCGGGTAGTTGGCATCATTTCGCCGCAATTGTAACTGCCGATAAGGTAGTGATTTATTTGGATGGAGCCGAGGCCGAATCATTTCCGCTAGTGGTGCCCGATTTGGACGGCGATATTACCATTGGCGCCGATGCCTATGGCGCGCGCGGTTTGGTCGGTGCGATCGATCAATTGAGTGTTTACAAGTCTCCGCGTTCGGCAGAAGCGATCAAGTTCGATGTTTTGATGCAAGGTCAGGCTTCGCCTTTATTGGTGTATGGCGAAGATTTGTCGCCGGAATCGGAAGACGGCGGCGGGTCGCATGTGTTGTCGACGATGCAGCATGTCTCGCTCGATGGGTGGATTATCATCGGGATCTTGGCGGTGATGTTAGTTATCAGCTTTTTGGTAATGGCCGCGAAGGCGTTGGTCTTGATCAAGAATCACAAGGAAAACCGCAGCTTCGAAGACGAGTTCATGAAGTTGAAAACCGCCGAATTGGAAGCACTGAACCACGAAGATACCGAGGACGACGAAGCGGTCAATGCCTCGCCATTGTTGGCTTCGTTGACCGGCGGGCATGAACGATTTACCGGGTCTTCCGTTTACCGGCTGTATCATGTCGGTATAGAAGAGCTGCACAATCGTCTTGCCAAGAGTGTCGGCGCCGATGTTGCCGAGGCGGTCGTCTCCGAAAAAGGCATGGATTCGATTCGTGCAGCGATGGAATCTTGTTTGATTCGAGAAACGCAAAAGCTCAACAGTCTGATGGTGTTACTGACAATTTCTATTTCCGGGGGGCCTTTTTTAGGTCTGCTCGGTACCGTAATCGGGGTTATGGCGACCTTCGGTGAAATCGCGGCCAGCGGCGAGGTTAACGTCAATGCGATCGCGCCCGGTATTGCGGCGGCATTGGCTACAACCGTTGCCGGTCTGGTCGTCGCGATTCCGTGTTTGTTCGGCTATAACTATTTGAATAGCCGTATCAAATTAATTACCGCCGATATGTATATTTTTGTCGACGAGTTCACGGCCAAGTTGTCGGAACGCTATAGCAGCTGACAAGCCCACATATCATGAATTACCGTGCTCTGTGAAGCTTTTTAGCGGCGTGCGGCACGGTCGAAGCCGAACGAGTCATATATTATGCGTTACAAAGAAGAACTGGAAAGTTACGACGATATCAATGTCACGTCCATGTTGGATTTGGCTTATGTACTGTTGATCGTGTTTATTATCATGACCACGGCCGCCGTGCAGGGCATTACCGTCAATTTGCCGAAAGCCAGCGATACGCCGAGCCTAGCCAAGCCGAAAACCAAGGCAATCACGATCACGGCCGACGGTACGATTTTTCTCGATACCTACCCGGTAACGTTGGAGCAATTGGAGTCATTGTTGCAACAGTACCGTGCGGCCGATCCGGAATTGCCGGTGATCATCAAAGGCGATGCGACCGTGCAATATCAGAACGTTGTCGATGTATTGGCTTTATTGGGCCGCATCGATATTACGCAGATCGGTCTGGTGACGCAGAACTTGGTCAAATAATGCGGTTATGAGTAAACACAAAAGCTGGAAGGTACATCTGCCGAAGATAATCGGCGGCGTTATCGGCGCGATTTTGGTTGCATTGATCATTTACGGTATTAGCAATTTCAAGCAGGAAAGCGACGGGCGTCCGCAAAAAAAAATTCAGCCGATTACCTTGTTGAAGCCGCCTCCGCCTCCGCCGCCGCCACCGAAAATTGAGAAGCCGCCCGAACCGGAAAAGATTGAGGAAAAGATTCCGGAGCCTGATCCGGAGCCTGAGAATCTTCCCGATGTCGACGACGCGCCGCCTGCCGATAGTCTAGGTTTGGATGCCGACGGCAGCGCCGGTTCCGACGGTTTCGGTTTGGCTGCTAGGAAAGGCGGGCGGGGTTTGTTGAGCGGCAATCCCCATGCTTGGTACGGCAATATCGTCAAGAATCAAATACAAGTGGTCATTTCCGAAGTCGACGATTTACGCAGAACGCGTTACACGGCGACGGTTCGTATCTGGGTTGATAAACAAGGTAATGTCACGCGATACGAATTGGTGCGCGGCAGTAACGATGCACGGATTGACGATAAGTTGCAAATGACGCTCGCGAAGTTGAAACGAATAAATAAAGCTCCGCCGGTCGGGATGAAACAGCCGATCAAATTACGAATCACGAACCGCATTTAACTTCAGTTAATGGGAAAGAAAATGTTACAGAAAAAGGCTGTCACGGCCTTAGTGTTGTTGAGCGTTTTAGGGCCGGTGCAGGCCGGTGAAAAAGAGGAATTGCTAAAACTGCGCAGCACGACCGAAAGCCTAATCAAACAATTGGTTAAACAAGGAATTTTGACCGAAGAAACCGCCGAGACGATGTTCAAAGAGGCCGAAGCCGAAGCCGGAAAAATCGCCGAGCAGGCAAGAACCGCCGCTGCGCTCAGCAATGCGGCATCGGTTGGTGAACCCGATGATGAGGAAGTCAGGGTTTCCTATATTCCCGATTTCATCAAAGATCAAATTCGCGACGAGATTCGCGCGGAACTACGCGAGGATGTGACTGGTGACGTGATCAGCAAGGCCAAGGAAGAAGGCTGGGGCTTGGCTGATGCGTTGCCGGAATGGACGCGGAAGTTTAAGTTGTCGGGGGATATGCGGTTGCGGTATGAGCCGGTGTTTTTATCGGATAGTAATGCCGCTCCCGGACCCAGTTATCCTAATGTCCAGGCGATCAATCAACTAGGGGGGTTGACTAACGCTATCGCCAGACAAGAAGCATTCGAAAACACGCAGACGAACAACCAGCGTTTTCGCCAACGTTTTCGTCTAGGAATCGAAGCCAATATCGCGGAAGGTTTAAAGGCGGCAGTGCGATTGTCGACCGGCAATTTCCGCGATCCTGTATCGACGAATCAGACATTGGGACAAACCGGCGATCGTTATGAATTCAGTGTCGATCGAGCCTATCTGCAATACGACGATGTCGACAGTTTTGGTTTTAATTGGCTTTCTCTGATCGGAGGACGAATCAAGAATCCATTCTTCGTCGGAGGCGGCGAGTTCACCGGTGGCTCCGAGATGGTTTGGGATCCCGATTTGTCCTTCGAGGGTTTTGCCGCGACCTACCGCTATAATCTGGGTTTGACCAACGGACTCGGCGATGATGCCCGCATGATTTATGCGACTGCCGGCGCCTTTCCATTGCAGGAAGCACCGTTCAGTCACAACGACAAATGGTTATTCGGCGGACAGCTTGGGATGAACTGGGGATTCAAAAATCACGACAGCCTTAAAGTTGCCGTGGCTTATTACGATTATAAAAATATTGCTGCTAGACCGAACTCGACAGAGCCGAATACTTGCGATTTGAACAATCGAGAAAACACCGCATCAATGCCCGAGTTCATGCAAGGCGGAAATAGCCTGGCTACGATTTGTTATGAAGGGACGCAAACGGCTCCTACTCAAATACCCCAAATGTTAGGCCTCGCATCTGATTTCAATATCGTCAATGTCAATATGCGTTACGATATGTCCCTGTTCGACGATATTCATCTGACATTTTCAGGAGACTATGCGAAGAATATCGGTTTCGATAGCGCTAAGGTCGCGGCGCGAAGGGCTCTTGGTGGCGGTCCGATAGACGAGGAAACCACCGCTTGGCAAGTCCGTGCCGACTTGGGTTGGCTCCGAGTCGATAAGAAAGGGAACTGGAGTACTTTTGTCGCTTATAAACGGGTCGAGCGCGATGCCGTCCTCGATGCGTTTACGGATTCGGACTTTCATCTCGGCGGCACGAACGCGAAAGGTTGGATTCTCGGCGCGAACTATGCATTTTTGAACAATGTCTGGCTGACTAGCCGCTGGTTGAGCGCCGATGCGATTACGGGTCCGCCGTTCGCCGTCGACGTATTCCAATTCGATATCAACACCAAGTTCTAAGCCAATGTTAAACAAGGCCGATATAATTAAATCTATCGTACTGGCGCTTGCTGTTGTTTCAATGACGGTTACCGAAGTTCATGCTCAGGCGGCACGCCGAGACGACGGCGGCAGCGCGCGTGTCATCAACAAGCTGCAGGCGATGGTCAGAGAAATGACCGCCGAGCGCGATGCGTTGAAATCCGAAAATGAAACGCTGGCCGCGGAAATCGAAACGCTGAAAGAGCAGCATGAAGCGGCGGTTTCTCGTGAAGAAAAGCTGAGCGGCGAGCTGGACACGCAAAAAAGTACCAATGAAGCGGTTCGCGGTCGGCTCGATCAAACCCATGAGAAATTGGTAGAGGTTGTCGAAAAATATAAGGTTTTGAATCAGGCCAAAAACCAATTGAGCCTGGAACATGCCGAGTTGCAAAAACTACAAGAGTTTACCGTTTCGGAACTGGATACCTGCGAAGATAAAAATATCAAGATGTATCAAGCGACTCGAGGCATGCTCAAAGATTATAGCGGGCAAAGCCTTTGGTCGCGATTGGTGCAGTCCGAGCCGGTTTTCCAATTCAAAAGCGTCGAACTCGAAAACATCATTCAGGAATACGAAGACAAGTTGATAGAGCAAAAGTACAGGCGCAAGACCGAGCTTGATGAAGTTTACGAAGAGGCAGAAATCGTGGATGAAATGCAGGAATCCGCTCAAGATTCAGAACCTGAAGAAGTTCAAGAACCTGACGAAATTGAGGAAGGCGGTTAAAAGAAGAAATATCGAACGATGTCTAAACATTCCCTCGTTCCCACGGTCCTCCGTGGGAATGCATACCGATCTTGTTTCGGCAGCCAATGTCTGGGTTCCCACGGAGGACCGTGGGAACCAGAAAAAGGGCAGCGACCGAGTGCTAAATTGCCATGTTGTCCGGCAAGACTATGGAACATGAGCGATTGGGGCTTCGATCGCCGCGACGAAGGTGTCGCTCCCACAAGGGGGCGGATGCTCTGTGGGAGCGATCCCCAGATCGTCCCTCACCTAACGCTAGGTGAGGGAAAGTCGTTAAAGGTGGGTTGCAATAAAAGTCATCGAGGTCTTATAGGCTAAGACTGCAGGCATTCCCTCGTTCCCACGGAGGACCGTGGGAACCAGAAAAGTGAAAGAGAAGCTAATGTTGCCTCGTTCCATCGTTCTAGCCTGTGAATGCATACCGATCTTGCCCTCGGCAGCCAACGCATGGGTTCCCACGGAGGGTCGTGGGAACCCGAAGTTCAATCGGTCGAACAGGTCTCCGGAAGCTAGAGCTTCCGGTCTCTGCCTTCCCAAGCTAGAGCTTGGGAAGGAGCGATAACTTATACCTATTGCCTCGCCTGCTCGCTTCCGCTCTTGGAAAATGCGAAGAAACATCAATCGGCAAACCCGTCAGAACAGCCCGAATTTCAGAACCAAACAAATATTCATGAAGTCTTTTACACGAAAGTACCGTTCCATTCTTTTTATCATCCTTTCCTCCGCAGCCTTGACTGCCTGCGACGACACCGAACGTAAAATGAACGAATATCTCGAACAAGGTAAGCAATTTTTTCAAGCGGGCGATTACGAGAAAGCCCTTGCCGCTTTCGAACAGGCGCTCGAACTTAAACCGGATCAAGTCGAAGCCTTGTTCGAATCGGCCGAGATTTCAGTAAAGTTGGGCAATGTACAACAAGCCGCAGACCTTTACCGGCAGGTCGCCAATGCCGATCCGAAACATTTGAAGGCTCGCGTCAAACTCGGACAAATCTATCTGTTGGCCGGTCAAGTCCAAGAGGCCGAGACATTGATGAAACAGGCGTTGGCTATCGATGCCGAGAGTCCAGATGCCTTGGTCTTGCAGGCTGGGATTTTGGCCGCGCAAAATAGTAGTGATGCCGCGATCGTCAAGGCGGAAGCCGCACTCGCGAAAAGGCCGGGTGATGTTCCTGCCGTATTGCTGCTTGCATCGCTCAAGGCCAAATCGGGCAAACTGGATCAAGCGATCGAGTTTGTCCGCGGTTATGCAGATCAAAATCCCGACGATACTTCGTTACGCTTGATGCTGGTCAATCTATACGTCAAGACTCAAGCTTTCGACAAGGCCGAAAAAACTCTCGAAGACATCATTAAAATCGAACCGAAACCCTTGCTGCATCGTAAGCGTTTGGCTTTGTTTTTGATCGAGCACAATCAACTCGACAAGGCTGAAAGCGTATTGCGCGATGCCGTTATCGATTTGCCCGACAATCGGCAGGCGATTGTCAATCTGCTCGATTTCCTGACCGAAAAGCGGGGGCCGGAAATCGCCGAAGCCGAACTGATTCCGTTATTGGAAGAATATCCCGACGACTTTGTTTTGAAGTTCGGCTTGGTTAATTTGTATCTGGCGCAAAATCTGACCGATAAAGCCGAGCAGGCGTTATTGGAGATAGTCGAGGCTGATCCTTCCGGTGTTCAGGGCATCAATGCCGAAAATCGCTTGGCAAGGCTCTACGCCAATACCGGCCGAAACAGGCAAGCTGCCGAATTACTCGAATCCGTATTGCACAAACAGCCCAAACAAAGCGATGCCTTGATTTTGCGCGGCGAGTTGGCGCTCGCCGAAAGCCGCTTGACCGATGCGATAAAAGACTTGCGCGAGGTGTTGGTGGATCGCCCGAACGATGTCGTGGTATTGAAGTTGTTGAGCACCGCCCATCGGCTGAATCAAGAACCGGTGCCGGCGTTGGAAAATCTTGAAAAAATCGTGCAATTGCAGCCGACCGACGAGAATGCGAGGCTTGAATTGGCCGAATTGTTGCTTACTACCGGTAATCCCGGTAAGGCCGTTCAGCATATCGGCGCGTTATTGCAAACCGATCCCAATCATAAAAAAGGATTGGAGGCTTTGTTCAAGATTTATTTGTCACAACGGCAATGGGAACAAGCCCGCCGAGTCTCGGATGCCGTGCAGCAAGCCTTTCCCGATGAAGCGACGGGGTACTATTTGGCCGGTTTGGCTTACCAAGCCGAAGGTAATTCCGAAAAGGCGGTCGAGCGCTTTGCCGATGCGTTGGTCAAACAACCCGATGCGATCGAGCCGTTGACGCAATTGGTCAATATCCAGTTGCAATCGAAAAAGCCGGACCGCGCTTTGGTCAAGCTTCAAGAAGCCGTGAAGCGGCAACCCGAGCATTTTGTCGCTTACAATCTGATGGGCGGCGTGTTGGCCGCGGCGGGCAAAGCGAACGATGCGGTCGCCGCATTCAAAAAGGCGATCGATATCAAGCCCGAGTGGGAAAATCCGTACCGCAATTTGGCCGGTATTTATCTCAATCAAAACCATAAAACGAAGGCAGTTGAAATTCTGAATAAAGGCATCGAGAAAACCGCATCGACGACCTTGACCGGCGACTTAGTCGCGATTTATCACCGCGACGGAGCTCATGATAAAGCGCTTGCCTTATTGGAGGAAAATTACCGTATGCAACCGAATTCGGCGGTGGCTTTGAATAATTGGGTCCGTTATTTGACCGAACTGGGCGACGATAGCGCAACATTGGATCGTGCGGCCAAATTGGCCGCGCCGCTGGCGAAAACGGGGCATCCCGATATGTTATATACGGTCGCCGTGTTGGCCTACAAGCAAGGTAGTTACGAAAAGGCGAAAGAGTTGTTGTTGAAAGTGACAGCGCTCGCGCCCGAATCGGCGATCGCTCAATACCGTTTGGGCATGGTGTATTTCAAACAAGGCGATAGCAAACGGGCGAAAGAGCATCTTGAGCGGGCCGTAGGCAAAGACGACAAATTTATCGGTATCGAGGAAGCCCAGCAGACTTTGAAGGCGCTTGAGGATGTTTAAATTTGTATCGGTTGCGGAGTTTATTTAAGCTACGCGGCTTCGATACCTTTTCTTCTTACCCGTCCTCTCCGGGCTTCGAAATCGCGACGAAGGCGTCGCTCCCACAATGGATTTCCAAGCGCTGTGGGAGCGACGCCTTCGTCGCGATGATCGGAGTCGCCTACACGCAAAAAACAACAGACTGAAGGAAGATAAGACATTCCAGCACCCAAGAACGCCATTTTGCGTTCTATTGCCCGATCTATTTTTTAGTATGCGATAGAAATATTAGAAAAGAAACGAGCTATAGGTAGTCCAGCGGGTGGCTGAACGATTTGCCTTAATCCGTGTTGTTTTGATCGGCGTCAAGATTGTTTCGTTTTTGTAAACTCGTCAATAAAAGAATGCCAGAGAAAAATAAGCTAATACCGGCAGGTAATGGTATTGGGGCTGAAGGAGTAATTCCGTCCGGTAATTGGACTAGGGCAGGAGGAGCTATAAGTATTGGATACAAAATTTGAACTGGATCGATATTTGGTGAATTCAACGCACCGCTTACACTGATAGAACCCGGAGTGTTACCCACTAGAAGGGTACCTCTGCCTGCAGAGACAGAAATGCTGCTATAACTATCTCTCGAATTGCCGATATCACTTCCTTGGGATAATGTTATCGAGCCTTCGGGCGCACCGAAGACTACATCGGAACCAATAAGCATATTACTGGCTACTAATTCAATCGTCGGTGCGCTAAGGGTTGCATTATCGATCGATAAAGAACCGCCGGAAGTTATCGAGATTTTACTATCGGACTCGATTGTCCCGTCGGATATAGAGAAATCTCCGGAACAGCCGAGCGAGACGGATTTGAAAAACGAAACCGTTTGAATGCCGGAACAGTTCATCGATCCGATGTTAGCGATCGAAACTGCATGGGCTTGAAACGACGCTAGCATCAACAGAAGTAAGGAAGGCCGGCTCATTATTAACCCCTAGTGTGTATATATGTTTGGATTTTAGCGAGCCTTTATGACATTTCGGTTAAAAATTGAATCAATCTATTTCTGAGGCCGATATTGTCAGGATATGCATAAAGGATTGGAGCAAGCGGCGCTAAAAAAAAGATGGTTTTCGAAAAGATTGCAATCCGATGGAATACGATAGTCGCCAAGTAATTGTTCAGACCTTGCATCCAAAACAAGTTGACAACTTGGCCTCCCCCTTTAAAAAAGGAGGATTATGCTGTTACCCAAGCTCCAGCTTGGGTAAGCTGTTCAGGAAGCTCTAGCTTCCCGACGATCAAGGAAGATTGAACGAGCGAGTCGGGGTTGATTGCGGTTGTTTCGGTCACTGGAAGCAGGAGCTTCCGGGGCGTGTTTCCCAAGCCGGACCTTGGGAAAGAGCGTGATGCGGGTTGGTCGTTTTTAGCTTGACGCGCATGGCTTACGAACCCCGTCCTGCTAGGGGATATGCTGATCTTTGGGCTTTAGCTGAAGAAACTTGCTAATCAGTTAATTCTTTGCCAACCTAATGGCAAAAAACATCATTACTGTATTTATGCTTCAAGCAGCTTTTGAATTCTAAATTCCAGTTCAGGATCATGTCCGAACAAGCATTCGGCCAACCGGCCTTCTTTGTCGATTAGAATGCTGGACGGCGTGCCTTGCAGATCGAAAAGTTCGAAGGTTTCGGCACGGTATTTAAGGCCTTCAAGGTAAAAGGCTACATTTTGCCGGATTTGCTCGCGTTGCAGATCGCTTTGTTGCTCGAAATCGGGAATACGCGAATTTATGAACTCGGTAATTTCTTCGTCGGTGAAGTTTGCCCTGCGTTCGATCAAGCGGTCCATGGCCAATGGAAATGGGATCCGATAGGAAAGCTTGCCGTCATCCAGCAAATCATGTTCGGCCAATACACGATAGGTATGCCCGATGACCTGTTGTTGATCAACCAAAAGCTTTAAGTTGTCCAGCGTGTTTCTATCGAAATCTTCGAAAGCCGTTGATATGCCGATGACCGTCAGGCCCTTATCGGAGTATTTTCGATGCATTTCTATTGCCTGGGGCAAGCCATAAAGGAAGCAGCCGGGACAATTGAGTTGAAAGACTTCGATAAGTACGACTCGCCCGTGTTGCTGTGTTAAATCAATAGGGTTTCCCTGTACCCAATCGGATACTGGCAATAGTGGAACTGTTTGGCTAATTCGAATTTTATTCATCATTATTTACCCGAATATGTTGTTACGGTTTCGGACTCGCAAAGTAAGATTTTTGGAGTTAGTGTTTCGTTTCGACCATCGTTGTCGAAAAAGGTTTTGTTGACGAGCTTCTCGAAACCGGCATGCAAGAGGTAACTTTTCAGTCCTCCGGCAATTATCGTTCCCATGCTCTGCGCTCATCGTTATACATAAATTGTAGGGTACGCTGCGCGTACCAAAACCGTGCCCTGGCGGCTCGGTTGGCACATGAACATTGCGGGGTTACCATGGTACGCTCAGCGTACCCTACGCGGATCGCCTAGCGCTAGGTGGT
>JAHJSQ010000075.1 GCA_018830325.1 Gammaproteobacteria bacterium | reverse complement strand
TACTTAGGTGCGTTCGCGTACCGCTTTAACCGACGCTTCCAACTCGATACCATCACTACGCGCCTTATCGTGGCTGCGGCCACTACTGGACACCGCTCGGACACTTGGCTTCGGCAAGCTGAAGCATCTTTCTAATCAGGATCTTTTTTGATTGTCGGGAAGCTAGAGCTTCCTGAACAGGTTACCCAAGCTGGAGCTTGGGTAACAGCATAAAGGTATATTTAGCCTAGCTGCCCCCGAACATCAATAAACTTACTTAATGATGTTCTTTACTGTGAAAGTTCGTGGATTTAGACTCATTATCTAATTTTTCGATATACAAATCTCCGCTCTGGCAATTCCGGTTCCGGAGAGGGTGCGGTTGCTCGACCGGCAGGCGTCGGCGGCAGGGAGCCGCCGTCGAGCCTACATGGACGTATTCACGGCGTCCTGTCGGGCGAGTAACCGCACCCTCCATCACCAGAGAACTTTCATTTGCCGGGGCGATGACTAGGCCTTCATGAACGTTACTTTTTCAGCAAAAAAAACAAGCCCATGAGTGTCGTCAACGAGTAACTGAAGCCGAAGATGATCGATATCGCCGCACTCTCCTCTGCCGGTAAACCGGCAAACGATAAAACATATACGGCAAACATTTCTCTCGTCCCCCAATCCGAAATAGAAATAGGCAACAAAGTTAAACCGGCGAAAATCAGCGGTAATAAGGTAAACAGTGTAAACGGCAGCTTCGGGGCGCCCAAACCGAAAGCCGCCAATAAAAAGCCAAGCATCAACAATAATTGAATCAACGACGATAACTCATAATGCGACTGTCCGAGACTCATGACTTCACTGATTTTATTACGATCCATCAGGGCTCGAGTTTTCGTAGATAGCATGACTCTAAACAGAACAACACCAGAAATCGATAAGATCGCCAGACTTTGTAGCAACGTCGCAGCCGGAATCATTTCGGCAAATAGCGGCCAATTCAACGGCAAGGTCAGTAGCAGTATAAACACTAAAGCAACCAATCCCGACAAGCGGTCAAGTACTTGGCTACCGATCAGCGATTGATTATCACCATAATCTTGAAGGACTTTGAACCGAGCTACTTCGGAAAAAATCAACGGCGGCCCGATTTGGCCGCTTAACGCACCAATCCATATTGCTTTCAAATAATCCGCATAAGCAGCCTCAACATTCAATTGTTGAGCAATGAGCCGCCATCGGTAAGCCATCAACATCAGCACGGCAATATGACAAACCACCAAGAGCAATCCAAACGCAGGATTAAAGCCACGTAAAGTCTGCCAGAGTAAATCGCTATCGGTTTTATTCAGAATAATCACCAACAAACCGATAGCGACAAACCATCGAAAAATTACTGTTAGCCACTGTTTTGATTTATGCATCATATCCACCCACTATATTGAAGGAACAGCGTTTATCTTCAGCGATCAATGGACTGTAAGCTGTTTAGCCCAGCCTATCTAACTATCTTGAAGATACGCTCATCAACCCGAAAATGCATTACATCCCTGAAACTTTACCGTTGCCGAAAAGTAACAATCCGCCCTCCCAACACCTAGGAACCCGCCCTTTTATAATCATGACTCAAATTGAATGATCATGTTTTTCTCACCGATTATCATTGACTCGACAAGCAAAACGCTTCCCTACATAAACGTTCAAAAATCGTGAAGCTTTGTCCCCACGACCGGTTTTCAAAATATTGTCGACCCCGGAAACTGCGCCGTAACGCCGACTCGCTAATCAACCTTGCTAAATGAACGCGCAGCGCATCAACATCGCCGGCGACAAACAAAAAACCGTTGACTCCATGTTGAACAATTTGCCCGGCTGCTCCGGTCTCGGAAGCAACGATCGGCAGACGCATCGTCACCGCCTCGGCCAGCGCGATGCCATAGGATTCGTAATGGCTCGCCGAGACAAAGACATCCGAAACGCGCATCAATTCCGCGACCTGCTCCGAAGTCAGAACACCTTCGTAATGAATGCGATCGAGTAGATTCAATTCGCCGACAGACTGCCAAAAACATTGCGTAAATTCCGTATTAACGCTATCGCTGCCGCAGAAATGCCATTGCCACGAACACTCGGTCAATCCCGCCAGCGCTTGAAGAATATCGAGATAGCCTTTTTCCGGCAATAAATTGGCTACCGTCAAAAATTGCACTATCGTACTGGTATTTTTTTGCACAGGTTCCGGCTTGAAAGCTTCGTCTATGCCCGGCTCGCATAAGCCGACCGATTTGCTTGGAAACCGTCTTTGAATCTCGTCGAAAACCACTTGCCCGGTCGCAATGACAAAGCGCAACGACTCGATCGCTCGGCACTCAATCTCGCACCGAACGGCCCGATCGCGCGCCGCCACCAACGGATTCAGAGACGGCAAATAATGACATAAAAGACAACCGGGACTGTTCTTCAGAGTTTCAACCATGCCCGCCAACTCTTGCCAGAATAGACTATCCCAAATCAACAACTCGTAATTTTCCTGCCACTCTGCCAGTCGTTCGCGATCGATAGCCGAGACAGTGACCGAATGCAACGGAAAACGGCACAGGCGTGCTTGATGTAGTATATTCCGATTATAGAGATTACCCCCCGAGGTTTCGCCGAGGGGCGGATGCAACAACGCTATCTTCATCGCAACACTCCGAATGAATTCGACACCATGATAACGGAACCCTTGATACAAGCTAAATTGATTCGTTGGAGCAACCTGCATTCGACAGTCTTGTTAGCGGCCAGCACTGCAATGCTGCTGTTATCATGGCCTATTGTACTACTACTAGGCTCTGCGGCGTTTTCATTTGCCTGGTTCATTGTTCGCGGCCCAGGCAATTGGACATCAATAGGTCAATTCGGCCCGGCCAATGCCGTGACCTTGTTCCGCTTGCTGCTGATCTTTAGCTTGACAGCTTTCGCCGACCGGCCCGACTTGATAATTCTCCTGGCATTACTGATTCTATGCCTCGACGGCATCGACGGCTGGTTGGCCCGTAAATTCAATTGCACATCGGAATTCGGCGAATATTTCGATAAAGAAACCGATGCTTTTTTCATGCTGGTGTTGTGCTGGCTGATCGTGCTCGATCAACGCTTGAGTTTGTGGATACTCGTACCGGGATTGATGCGCTATGTATTCGTGTGCTTTTTAATGCTCGCAAAGCCGCCAGCCTACAAAGAACAACAAACAACCACAGGCAAAGTTGTTTTCGTCGTCACGATGCTGATTTTAATCGCCTGCTTTACCGACTATCCAACGATCTACCAGCCTTTGGCGCTAGCAATCACGTTGCTGCTCTGCTATTCGTTTATGGCCTCGATCCGCTTGATTTACCGCCCCGCCTGCAATGATAAATAAGCTTAAAACCCGACAAGCGGCCGATTCGGCCGATGTTCGCGCTTTTTTCGACCGCATCGCCGGCAGTTACAGCGAAGCGCACGGTCGCGCCGGCCGCCTTTTAGCTTACCGTCTTTCAATCATCCGGTCATTGCTCGGCAAACAACGCGGCGCATTGCTCGAAATCGGCTGCGGCACCGGCCTGCATTTATTCGAATTGGCCGGTCTATATGAACAAGCCATCGGCACCGATCTTTCGCCAAATATGATCTCGGAGGCCGACGCGTTGCGCAAACAGCATCCGAATCGTAAAACCATTCGGTTCACGGTCGACCCGGCAGAACAATTAAAGACTATCGAATCCGGGCAAATCGATACCGTACTGTGCGTCGGCGCCTTGGAACACATGCCGGACAAACCGAGAGTGCTTCGACAAATCGCGCGCGTCTTGAAACCCGGCGGCGAATTCATCTGCCTAACCCCGAACGGCGCTTATTGCTGGTACACAGCGATTGCCCGCAGATTTCGCTGGGACACCCGCCACTTGAGCAGCGACTGCTTCGTGACGCGTCAAGAGCTTTGCGGGTTACTAAACGACGCGGGACTGGCTCCGGAAACGATAGGCTATTGGACCTTCATCCCAAAAGGCGACATGCCTTCGCCTATTTATTGGCTGCTATCCGGTTTGAATGTTATCGGTGAAAGGCTGAAAATACCGGCCTTGCGTGGCGGAATATACCTAAAAGCAGTTTTTAAGGAGGGGCAAAGCAAGGATGCCAACAAGGCTGAATAATTCATAATGACGTGAAGTAGCACAATGCAAGGCGGATAATGTTCCTGTATTTTCCGCCTTCACTCCTCCTGCGCCGCTTAGCAATTGCCGAAGAACTAAATCAGTCTCCCACTAAACTCTCAGTGCGCGCCGAACGGACAATGGATGCTTAGCGACGGCCTGATGCTGATGTAAGCCGACTATTTCGCAGGTACCGCCTGATCTTTGATACTCGGCGCGAAAGTAATAGATAAATTCCAATACCGTGCTATCGATCAAATTGGCTTCACTCAAATCGAAAATCACTTGCTTGGCTTTTGGTAAAGTGCCGGCCATGCTTTTTAGCGCAAGAAAGTTTGAAAACACGGCGGCGCCGTGGACCTGTACATGAAAAATGCCCGGTTCTTGCTCATCAATACGATAGGCGACCTGAAAAATCTGAGCAGGTTTTAGACCACGCAAGCCATGCAGCGCCAGCTCACAGACAATACCGATCAATACTCCCAGCAATAGATCTGTCAGTAAAATACTGATTAGAGTTATGATAAACACCACAAAATGGCCAAAACCAATACTTAAAGTTTTAGCAAACTCCATCGGAGAGGCGAGCCTAAATCCCGTATAAACCAACAATGCCGCTAATGATGCTAACGGAATCTCTTGTATCAGATTGGCGCCTAAGCTGATAAATAGCAGCAGGAATACACCATGAAAAAAGTTCGACCAGCTGCTTTGCGCGCCATAACTGATGTTTGACGAACTCCGCACGATTTCCGCAATCATCGGCAACCCGCCGACCAGGCCGCAGAGCGTATTACCCATGCCGATGGCCATCAAATCGCGGTTCAAATCGGAACAACCATGTTTGGGATCTAACTTGTCCACCGCCGCGGCGCTCAACAAGGTTTCTAAACTGCCGATAAGAGTGATGTTAAAAACGCAGAACCAAAATTTAGCCGTGCCGATCAGAGCAAAGTCCGGCAAATACAGCGCATCCATCGGATTGCTTGGAAGATTGAGCAAAAAAGTAGGACCGATTAAAAACTCGCTCTGTGTCAAAAACTGCGTTACTACAGAATGATAGCGGTGCACATGATCTAAATTGAAGTAATGCGTCAACAGCAAACCGGAAAACAAAACCCAAAGCGGTGCCGGTAACATACGACTGAATTTAAAAGGAAGACGAGGCCAAAAGATCATGACGGCTAAGCCGATCAAGCCAATCATCGCAATCGGGACATTCATATTGATCACTGCCCTCGGCAAAGCCATCACTTGTTGCACAATAGAGCCTGCCTCCGCCGGAACCCCAAGCAAAACATAACTTTGTTTAACCAGAATAATGATACCGATGGCAGCCAGCATCCCGTGTACTACCGAGGAAGGAAAAAAGGCACTGAGTTTACCCGCGCGCAATGCGCCCAGGGCAATTTGGATCAAGCCCGATAACACGATCGCCGCCAACGTATAGGCAACGCCGGCGGCAGTATTGCCCGCACCTAAGGTATGCACGGAATCCAACACCACTACGATTAAACCGGCCGCCGGACCGTTGATCGTGAGCTGGCTACCACTCACACGAGACACCAAGAGCCCACCGATGATAGCGGTAATCAGGCCGCTCATCGGAGGAAAACCCGAGGCCATCGCGATACCTAAACATAGCGGCAAGGCAATCAGAGAGACAAAAAAACCGGAACGAAGGTCTTTATAGACAAGTGCTTGAGTCATGAGGGTTATGAAAAATAATAGGTTTATGATAACTGCCCAATAGACTATCCTTTCGGACCACTTTAATCTAATATATTATTTCTGTATTTTCGTTATATTTTATATATTGATACCGATAATACTGTCCCTTTCTCTCCTATGCTGCACTATTGAACAATCATGACCATCTTGAACTATCACCACCTTCGTTATTTTTGGGTCATTGCCAATGAAAACAACTTGACCCGTGCAGCAGAAAAACTGCACATCTCACAATCCGCACTGAGTATCCAGCTGCGTAAGCTCGAAGAAAGCTTAGGGCAAAAACTATTTGAACGCGAAGGCCGGCAGTTGATCTTGACCGAAGCCGGCCACATCGCCTTGGATTATGCTCAAGCCATTTTCCGCGCCGGTGATGAGCTGTTAAGCGTCATGCAGCGCCGCGAAGCTGGAAGCCGGCTTTTATTGCGTGTCGGCGCAGTTTCCACCCTATCGCGCAACTTTCAGTTGGACTTGATTAAACCACTGCTGGCTTTGGAAAATATTGAGTTGGTGCTGCATTCCGGCAGCCTTAACGCCTTGATGCAGCAAATGCAGGAACATACCCTGGACTTGATCTTATCTAATCGTCCAGCTCCCGATGCCCTGGATCGAAACTGGCAATGTCATTTGCTCGATGAACAGCCAGCCAGCCTAGTCTGTCAAGCGCGAACGAGCCCGGTCAACTTTCGTTTTCCGGAAGATTTACACCATGCCGGATTATTCGTGCCCAGCATGGAAAGCGAAATTCGCACCGCTTTCGATTTTTTGCTCAACCAGGCCGGCGTTCGGCCCAAAATCATCGCGGAAGTAGATGACATGGCCATGCTCAGACTCCTGGCGCGTGAATCCGGAACATTAACACTGGTGCCGCCCGTGGTGGTACGTGACGAATTACTGAGCGGCCATTTAGTCGAATGCGTGCAGATCACGGAAGTCAAGGAACGCTTTTATGCTATCACCCCTGAACGACACTTTCCCAATCCGCTACTGAAAACCCTATTTCAGAATTTTACGCCCTCCAATCAAGGGAAATCAGAACAAAAAAAGGGGTCAGGTTGAATTAATAATTCAACCTGACCCCTTTTTTGACCCCTTTTTTGGGATACCCCACACCCTAAATCAAGTGAGAATGCTCAAACTGGGAATTGCTGGATATTGACCATGCACTTTGATCATTGGCAAATTTTCCTATAATATCCAGCTTTGTTTAACAACAGCGTTAATGATGTCGATCCTTGTCGCACGCCATTCAGCCAGTTTTGGCGAGTTTCGCATTAGCGCTCGAACTCAAACTAAGGAAAAAGACCATGTCTGGCTATGTTGATGAAGTTGTCATTCCGTATGATCGCGACCTTGGACCGGTCCTATTCGAGCATTACGGCGCCGATACCGCAAGACGCGTCGCCGAACAAGCACCGATGAACGTGCTGGAAATCGCCGCCGGCACCGGCATCGTGACCCGTCACTTGCGCAACCTATTGGCGAAAGAAGCTCGCTTGACCGCAGTCGACATCAGCGATTCAATGATGAACGTGGCTAGGCAAAAGTTTCATCCGGGTGAACAGGTCACCTTCCAGAACGTCGACGCCACCGCCTTGCCGTTCGATGACGATGCCTTCGATGCCGTCGTCTGTCAATTCGGCATCATGTTTTTCGACCGGAACAAAGGGTTTCGGGAGGTTTACCGCACCTTGAAACCGGGCGGCCGTTATTTATTCCGCGTTTGGGACTCCGAACGCTACAACCCGTTCGCCAGTTTAAGCTTCGAAGTTCTTAAACGATACTTTCCCTCGGACACCCCGCAGTTTTTATTCGATCCGGTGTCCTGCCACCAAATCGACCCTCTCAAAGAACAGTTGATTCAGATCGGCTTCGACCCTGTGGTCATTTCCGTGCAACGCCATGAATACGATATTCTCGATGTGACGGCGTTCGCGCGTGCCTTGGTGTACACGCCGGTGATCTTCGAAATCAGAGACAAGGGCGACGTCGACCCTGAGGACATCGTGACGGAATTGGCCGAGGCCTTCAAAAAAGAGTTTGGTTCAAGCCCGATGCGCTATCCGATGCAAGCGATTCTGTTCGAGACGGAAAAGCCTAAGATTTGATAACCTTGGCCCTAAATTCGGCAGTTTAAGCATGAAGCCCATAAAGTTTTAATAGCTTATCCTAAGCCTTTTAGGGGAACAAAAATGAACTGGATAGGCAAAATAAGCCATTGAATTAACCTCTTATTCTTCTTGATTTTCATGGTGAACTGCTTTTTCTTGTTTGATACTTACCCAAATACCGTTGTGCACACTATGAAAACAAAAAACTTTACCCCCAAGTCCTGTTTAGCGGCGCTGACGCTTCTTTTGACGCAAAACCTGTCTTATGCGATGCCTGGCATGGACATGCCGGCCGACGAAAACGCAAAGCCGCACCCTTTAGCGCAAAGCATCGGCGAGCCGATCAACTCCTCGGCTTCGGAATTTGAACTAACCTACAGCGCAGATGGCAAAACGGTCGTTTTCGTTTCGACTCGACCCGGTGTCATCGAATCACAAGGAAATCCCTACAGCTTCGACATCTGGATGTCTCACAACGTGAATGGCGTTTGGCAAACCCCGATTCATCTGGGACCAAGCGTCGACCCAACCGTGGGGCCGAACATCAATACCTCTGCCTGGGAGTTGGAACCGAGCCTCTCGGATGACGGCAATGCCCTTTATTTTACCCGCTACGAACCGGGCAATCTGTCGACCGGCGATCTCTACGTGGCGCAGAAAATCGATGGCGTCTGGCAACCGGCCAGAAATTGGAATGATGTGCCTGAACTGCCTAACCTCAACACGCCGACCGGCGAAGAACATTGCCCTATCATCGTATCGGACAGCCTCATTTACTTCAGCTACCAACAACCCGGAGTCACACAAGACAGCGACATCTGGAAAGTCGAAAAGAAAAACGGCGTTTGGCAGAAACCCGAAAGCCTAGGACCGAGGATCAACTCCCCTTACCGAGACCATCTACATTGGACGGGACTATCGAAGGACGGCAAAAGCCTGATCATCACCAGCACGCGTCCCGACATGGGCTCGCGTGGTGGACACGACGAATGGATTTCCTATCAAAACCCCCAGGGCGAATGGCAAGAGCCCTTGAACCTGGGCGACACCATCAATACCGCAGGCGAAGACATGTGCTGGGCCTTCCCGCCGGATGGCAAGAAATTTTTCGGCGGTTGGGGACCGCAAGGCTCCTATGATATGAATGTGATGTGGGTCAACAAAGACGACGTGCCGTTGCTCAAGAACTTCGATCCGATCGGCCCGCCTCCCAACTTACTAGCCAAAAACAAAGCAAAAGCCGCCAAAACTGATTAAATGTCCCGTTGTTCCGTTAACCATTAAGCGTCCCAGCCTAAAACAGGCCACTAGGTAATGCGCCTCTACTCGAAGGCGAAGACTGATTGCCAAGAATGGCATTAACCCAGCACCTAAATTATCTAAGATAGTTAACCATAGACAATGGATTATGGAATTTAGGTGTTAGGTTCATTACATCCATGTAACTCAGCAACTGCCGACGCCCGCCAATCGAACAACTGAACCTAGCACGAAATAGGGAAGTTAGGGTTCGGTCATAAATAACTTCCCTATTTTTAATGCACGGTAAGCAGGTTCGGTAACTCGATTGACAGGTGTCGGCGGCAGGGAAAGCCGCCGTCAAGCCTACAAGGACGTATTCACCCAGCACCTAAATTCCATAGCCTTTTGGCTATGGTAACTGTCTTGCATAATTTAGGTGCTGGGTTCACGGCGCCCTGACAAACGAGTTACCGAACCCGCTACAAAACTCATAGCTCCAGGAAGTTATTTTTCACGAAATCCTTATTTACGACCAAATCCTTAGGATTTTTAAACGCTTCCGGAAGCAAATGAGACTTGCAACGAGTACCTCGCACAAAGCCTATTTTTTCTTATAAAAATTAGAAGTATAGCAAGCCATCAGCGCACCTCTAACCATCGCGGCATCATCTTTTTTATACAGTTGACTCTCTTTATCGCTCATCGAAAACATGAGCCTTTTGGTTTCATCGGAAATATCCCTATTGCCGAAAACAGAATCGGCAACACAATTACAATACGACTTAGCCTGCTCGACAGGGCGCGCAAGCCCTTCCTTTTGTATACAACTATCAAGAAAAGTCGATTTTACCTGAGACATACCGCTATCCTCACCGCCGCCGCCACCGCACGCCGACAAAGCGACCACCCAAACAGCCATGATAACTGATTTACTTTTACTCATTTCATTCCTTAATTGCTTAGGCCCAAATGTTTCAATATTAACAGCTCAGCCCTGATTGACTAACAAAAATCAAAATTCGGAAGAAAAAAGGGATCAGGTTTAATTAATAATTAAACCCTACCCCTTTTCGGCCTGAAGGCATTCCACGACATCAGTTGGTCTTACATTCCGACAACGGCAGCCCGATGAGAGGGGCAACGCTGCTGGCAACCTTGCAACAGCTTGGCGTTACGCCCTCGCGGAGTCGCCCGGCGGTCAGTAATGACAACCCGT
>JAHJSQ010000160.1 GCA_018830325.1 Gammaproteobacteria bacterium | reverse complement strand
GTCGACATCGCGACGCTGTTTGGTGTGGCGACCACGAAGGTACAGGGCGATCTCGGGTGCATGGATCACGCGATCATGACCGGCGCGATCGAGCCGTGGGCCGCGATCAACTTCGGCGACTCGGCACTCGCCCCGACGCGGCGCTACATGATTCCCGATGCCGACGAGGAGGCCGTACGCGAGGCCTACGGTAAGCGCAGCGCGGCTTTCCACGCCGACGTCAAGGCCCGGCGCGACGCGGGCCACGTCATCGACCAAGAGCTGCTCGACGAACTTGCGGCACGCTACGACGTGCTCGCGCCGACACTGCCGGCCGAGACCGACAGCAAGGCACCGAGCATCGCGCTCGCACCCACCGACATCGCCCGCGTGGTGAGCGTCAACGAGGCGCGCGCAAGCGCTGGGCTCGGTGCGCTCATGCGACCGGATGGTACGACCGATCCTGATGGGGCACTCACCGTCGAGGAGTACAGTGCGAAGAAGGTGGCGATGGCAGGGGCGGGAGCTCAACCGGCAGCTACGTCAGACGGCAACGGCGCGATGACCGCCGACTACGACGAGGTCAGCGGTGCGCCGCTGATCGCGCTTTCTGTTCCGGCCCGGTTCGCGCTCGCCGTAGAAGGCGACCTCGCCCAAGAACCTGCGACGCTCGACGCTCTGCGCGGCGTTCCTGGCCATCTCATCGTGCAGCCGCTCGGTCGCGATGAGGATCCGTCATGACCGACAACGCTGCGCGCTACCACCACGCGAAACTCCGGCTGCGGCAGCTCGTGCTCGATCGCGTGCGCCCTGCCCGTGTGCTCGATCTCTACGCCGGGCGCGGTGCCATGTGGTCTGGCGCGTGGCGACGAGCCTCAGGATACCTCGGCGTCGATCAACGCCAGTGGCGCAGCGACGAGCCGCATCCGCGAATCGTTGGTGATGCCCTGCTTTCGCTCGATCGGCTCGACTTGAGCGCCTATAACGTATTTGATCTCGACGCCTACGGCGAGCCTTGGCCCGCGGCGCTTGGGATTGCTGCCCGCCGCCGCTGGGCTGCCGGCGAAGTAGGCGCCCTAGTGCTCACCGACGGCGGGAGTCTTTTCCTCCGCCGAGGCAACTGGTCGCGTGCCCTTGCCGCGCTAATCCCCATGCACCCCGATCGGGGCGTACGCGACCCATCCGAGCAGGTGCACCGGCAGGCTATCGGCGCATGGTGCGCCCGCGCCGGTGTCGAGCCCGTGTGGTGGATGCCGGCTGGCGGATACACCGGAGCTGGCTCATCTCGCATGATCTACTCGGCTACGGTGTTTCGCGGCCGCGTAGCTGAAAAGGCTAGCAATTCTGGCTAGTTGGCGCTACGCTTAGGGCATGGCATCGATCTCCGGCACGCGCGAATGGGCCGCCCACAGTTGGAACATCGCGACAGGCTGCGAGCACGCCTGTCGCTACTGCTACGCGCAGGCGATGGCCTGCCGCTTCGGACGCGCTACGCCCGCGTCATGGCCCATTCCCGTCGTCGACCCCGCGAAGGTTGCTCGTCGGTGGGGCAAGCGCCAAGGGCGGATCATGTACCCGACCACGCACGACATCACGCCCGCGCTGCTAGAGCCGAGCGCGACCACGCTGCGGGCGATGCTCGCGGCCGGCAACACCGTGCTGATTGTCAGCAAGCCCCACCGCGCCTGCGTCGAGCGGCTCTGCGAGGAGTTGCTGCCATGGCGCGCGTCGGTCATGTGGCGCTTCACAATCGGATCGCTAGACGATGACGTGCTCCGCTTCTGGGAGCCGGGCGCACCTCCGTCCGACGAGCGGCTCGCGTGCTTGGCCCACGCGCATCAGGCCGGGTATGCCACAAGCGTGTCGTGCGAGCCGATGCTCGACGCCGCGGTAGAACGCGTCGTTGCTGCGGTGGAGCCGTGGGTCACCGACTCAATCTGGATCGGTAAGGCGAACGCGCTTGGGGGCCGGCTCGCCGTGAACGGCTGCTCGCTCGACGTGCGTGCGGCTGGGCGTGTGCTCGTGGCCGGCCAGAACGACGACGCGATCCGCGCCCTCTACGCGCGCCTGCACGAGCACCCGCTCGTGCGCTGGAAGGAAAGCGTAAAGCAGGTCGTCGGGCTTGCGCTCGCCAACGAGGCCGGGCTCGACATCTAGAGCCGCGAGTTGCCGCGACCTGGCGCCCGCCCTGCGCTCGCTCCCCGGCGGCGGCTAGAGCTTGCTCCCCCACTGCGCGCGACCGAGACGGCCGATCACTGCGCTTGCCGCCCCGCGCTTCACCGCAGCGGGCGCCTGCTTCGCCAGCGCTCGCCCCATCTTCTCCAGGCCCTTGAAGCCTACCGACGGATGCGGCTTCGCGTCGCCGAGCCCCGCAAGCTCCCATGCGCCCTGCGACAGGGCGTCAAGCTCGTTGGGGCTCGTGGCCCACGGGCTCGGCTCCCACGTCGTCATGGCGTCTTCGAGTTCGCCGAAGTCCTCGCCCTTGAGGTGGCTCACGCGACCCTTCTCATAGAGCGATGCCACGGGCTCGTGCCTCGTCTCCTTCGCCCCGCGTGCGACAATCTCACGGACGTAGATCGTGCTCGGCTCGTGAC
>JAHJSQ010000003.1 GCA_018830325.1 Gammaproteobacteria bacterium | reverse complement strand
GCGATATCTAAACCAATTACGCTAGTATTCATCTCGGACTCCTCTTGTTTTGTGTTTTTACCAAGGTGCTATTTGACACCAACACAGTGAGAGGAGTCCATATCATCATCGTAGATGAAAATTCGGCCTCGGGGTGCCCGTTAAAGGACGCCGTAAATACGTCCATGTAGGCTCTATGCCAGCTCCATGCTGCCCCTCACCTAGCGCTAGGTGACACTGCCATTAAGTTAAGATCCTGGAGTTTTACTCCCCTCTTTGAAAAAGAGGGGCTGGGGGAGATTTTTCTAATAAATCCCCCTCAATCCCCCTTTTTCAAAGGGGGAAGAAGGCTTAACTTAATGGCAGTGAGCGCTAGGTGAGGGGCCGAGCACCCCGAGGCCTCCTCCGGCACTGCCGAAATTTGAAGTGCGAAAGGTATAACTTAATGGTAGTGACGCAGAGCTAGCTTGGGAGCGATGGGAATTACGACAATAATTTAAATAATGGCGCTAATTCGCTAATCTTATACAATTTCCAAGCATATCCGACAAAGTATAATTGAAAACTAGCGCGCGCGCTTTAAAGTATTTTGATCGAAATCGCGCTCGGTGAGTCCCGTGCGAAATTTGATGCTCTCGATCAATAAGCTAGTGCTTTTGCCATTTTGATGATTGGTCATCAACATATCGTGCGCTCGCCAGTATTGGTCGAGGTGTTGACGATAATCTTTGTTTGCTAGCGTCTTCAATAGGGCATTTCTTCTGTCGTAATATTCAACTTTTATTGGAATATAACGCTCCTTGTCTATCCACGATATCTGCCGGGTATATCCGGAATGTTCATATTGAGGGTCAAGCTCGACAACGAAGCAATCAATGCCATCTACTGCTTCGTCACGAAGGTAGCGGTACTTATATTTTGGAATTTCAAATGAAGTTAAATCCTCGAATGCAAATTCACTGCCGAGAAAGGGGCCCGATTTGTTGTTCGACGAAATACGTCTAACTCTTCTCAATGCCGGTAAATAAAGCCATTGATCATCCGGTTCGAGTGCATGGGTATAACTTAAAAAAGCCGTTCCTCGCACATCGCCCGGACTATCGAAAATAGTCAGGCTTTTGTCTCCGTCGCCGGTGACTTCTAACGTGTTGATTCTGAGTAAGCGGACGGCTTCGCTTCCGCTTCGGGTTCTTAGGATCATTTTCATTTCGGCTTGGCTGTCTTGCCAGCCTTTATCGCGTTTGACCATTTCTTCGATGATTTGCAAGCCTTTTTCTTGATCGCTTTGCGCTAAGCACGGCGATGTAATGAAGAAAAGACCAAGTAGTAAAAGTATGTTTTTCATTTTTAAAGCCAAGTGAGTGAGTGTTTGAATAAATCCCCTTTGCTCGTCGAATCTGCGTCGGGGTACTCGTCAAAGATCCGGTATCTAAATTACCGAAGATTATTAATCATAGTCCATAACCGATGGAATTTAGTTGTTGGATAATGCCATCTTTAGCCGGTCGGACTGGTTGCCTTGTTGTTCGAGGAGGGAGCTCATTCGTATCGCTTACTTGATAATATGGTTTTTTTATACCGCTGTCAGGAATTTTTACACTGAGGTAAGCAGCGAAACCGTTATAGTTTTTTGGCGGATGCTGATAAATCCGTCAGGTATGGGCAACGAATATTTTTAGCTCGGGGTTGGTTAGATTAGCTAAAAAAAATCTCCCTATGTTAAAAAGAGATGTCAGGATATCAACGGGTTTTAAAAACATGAGCTCAATATTCATAGGCGCCAACTTAAGGAAAAACGCGTCATTCCGCCAGGGACTGGCGAAATCCAGTGCCGATGATGGCAATGCGTAGCGCTCCATCAATGTTCCCATCGGTATAGATAATCCGCGCCGAGATAAAACAAATTAGGAGACATCAGAGTTTGAGCCTAATGTCTTGATTGATTTGCGTGATTAGCCCCTGTGTCAGGCTAGTTGTTTTAATGAGAATGTAATGCAAACATGTAAACATGTTACAAGCCAAGTCCTCTCTGTCCCGCTTAGTAGAGGCCATTGAGCAAGGGCAAGAGAGTGAAATCGTGATTGCCAGGAATGGCCGTCCAGTTGCTAAGGAACGAGCATGAAATAACTTCGACAAATGCTGAAAGGGGGTTCGGTGGCTCGATTGACAGGTGTCGGCGGCAGGGAAAGCCGCCGTCGAGCCTACATGGAAGTATTCACGGCGTCCTGTCAAGCGAGTCGCCGAACCTCCACAGTGCCTAAAACTTGTAGAAGTAAATTTGTGCATATTCCTAAGCTTGTTCCGATAGATACTGCACCAATAGCCTTGAGTAAGCGCTTGATGTTTAGCGGGCAGGCAGCAATAATTGATCATCAATATCGATAGAAGTTTTCATAAGCTTGCTCATAGTTGATAATCAGCATTATGCTGTTTGTCTGATATGAAGATGTAAAGAAAAAGTCATGTAAATACAGTGAAAAATAAATGGGCCTGACCTGACCCTTTTTTGAAAAAGCTTTTTGGCCGAAGCATTGCTGCGGTAGAATCATCGGACGCATCTAACCAGACAGAGGGAGATACTGCATGCATCCCGATATCCAGCAATATCAGCCCGCCATCGCCGAACTGTGCCGGCGTTACCACGTTCGTAAACTGGAGGTGTTCGGTTCTGCCGCGCGCGGTAGCGATTTCGATCCTGCCTTGAGCGATGCCGATTTTTTGGTGGAATTTGCCAGCGAAGGACAGGCGCCCTCCTTGCATACCTTTTTTGGCTTACGTCGGGAACTGGAACAACTGATTGGCCGTGAGGTGGATCTGGCCGAAACCGCTGCTCTCCGCAACCCTTACGTGCGCGCCAAAATCGAACAAAGCCGAGAGTTGGTTTATGCAGCGTGATGCCCGCGCCTTTTTGTGGGACGCCCACTCCGCAGCCGAAGCCATTCAGGAATTTGTGGCCGGTAAAACGTATAAAGACTACTCCGGTGATCGCCTACTGCGTTCTGCAGTCGAGCGTCAATTCGAAATCATCGGCGAAGCGCTCAATCAACTCTGCAAAATCGAACCGCAATGGGCAGAGCAAATTCCGGATGTACCGCAAATCGTCGCCTTCCGCAATCTGCTGATACACGGATATGCCTCGGTCAATGATATGACGGTCTGGCATACCATTGAAACCTCGCTGCCCAATCTTTATGACGCCATCGCCCGCTTATTGGATGAAGCGGGCGCGCCTTAACATGAATCAAAATGCCACAACCCTAGCGATTTCAACGAAATCACCCGACTGATTATTTTCAATTATTCGATTGAAACGTATTGAAGAATTATAGTCTGCGCGAGTGGGTCAGAGTTACCGTGCCATCGGAATATGCCCCAGATGGAATTCAATGGATTTGGATCGGTTCTCACGTCGACTATGGCAAATTCATTGCCTAATATGAAGAGCAACAAAGGTGTCTCAAGCCCTAATGCCAAACACGGTGCCGAGCTATTATGCCTGGTGCATAGCAATCGCAAAATCTATTGGTCACAAGGTGTTCTTGCGTGGTGATTCCATTGATCGTCTATTTGATCTAGGGAAGTCTAAGCGCTCGAAATAGATGAACTCAGCGTATGGGAACTCGCCGGATCACGTCACCGTGCGGTTTTTTCTGATCTATGGGAAAGTCTATATGGCCAAATTGTTGGATGCTAAGCACTATCGGAAAAACACACTACGGAAATTGTATTGGCATCGTTGGCAAATTGAAATCGATCTCCTTTTTATCAAGAAGGTCATGCAGATCGAGCCATTGCGCTGTAAGACACCGGCCATGGCTCGAAAAGGGCTTGGTGGTTTACGACCTGATTCGTTTGCTCATGCTGCAAGCCGGCATACGCCATCATGTTTGGCCGTGCCGAATCAGTTTTACAGAAGCCTTGTTAAATTGGATTAACAACGTCTTGGAGATCAAGGCGTCCAAAACTATCGGCGAACGCGAAGCGAGAATTGAGCCAAGAGCGGAGAAACGACGACCGACAAGCACGTTTCCTTATTTATCCGCGCCGCGCGCTCAGATTAAAGAACGCCTATTAGCAAAACGTAAGGTAGATCAAATTATGAGACGTGCTAATGTTAACGCAATTTTAATGTCGGGCTAACTTAGTGGCATTAGGTTCTGACCTCTTTTCACCTCGGCGGGACGGGTTATCTAAGGAACGAGCATGAAATAACTTCGACAAATGCTGAAAGGGGGTTCGGTGGCTCGATTGACAGGTGTCGGCGGCAGGGCAGATTTTTGCTCCTGCAAAATCTGCATTCATGCCATCCATGGCAATCAGTCGCCGCCGTCAAGCCTACATGGAAGTATTCACCCAGCACCTAAATTCCATAGTCCATTGGCTATGGTTAACTACCGTGGATAATTTAGGTGCTGGGTTCACGGCGTCCTGTCAAGCGAGTCACCGAATCG
>JAHJSQ010000074.1 GCA_018830325.1 Gammaproteobacteria bacterium | reverse complement strand
TTGTATTTGATGCATGGGGTGCCAATCTCAAAAATATCTACATACGGTGCCACTTGCTCGGCAAGCGCAACGGTTTGATCGAAATCCAATGAGTCCAACGCCATTTGTATTAATGGTCTTGCCATGTTTCTTCTCCGATAGTTACGGTTTATTGTTGTTTAATGAAAAAATCATAATTAACGATCAGGCCCTAAACCACCATAATTCCCTTTAATAAAGCGGAAAATTGGTGCCTAAATCGACTTTAATCGAGTCTATTTTTTACCCTGAACGGGGAACTCTAACCAGAATGCGAGCTATTGTCAATTTCGCGAAGTCAAAGCAGCAATTCCCAGTTTGGAAATCAACAAGGGTGAGAAGTGTGCTTGGCGAGGATGTCGGCAGCAGGGAGCACAGCCGCCAGGCCCCCATGGATGGGTACACGGCGTTTCTCGACAGGCATACTTCTCAACCTAAATCCGTCGATAAATAATCAAACTGGGAATTACTAGAGTCAAAGATCGCCTACTCAACACGACTAGCGGATGCTAAAAGTTATGCACGAAACAATTACTTGAATCAAACTTGCTCTTTGCTAATGCCTCAATGTACCTTACGATTTCGCGATAAATAACTTCCGGGAGTTATGAGCTTTTTCGAAGGATTGGCCTCCTTCTTTTCTATTCATCAACCCTAAAAACAACTAACTTATGATACCTTTTTCCGATATTCAGGCGCTGATCATTGATATGGATGGCGTTTTATGGCATGGCTCCCAACCGCTTCCGGGGCTTATTGATTTTTTTGAGACATTGCGCGCCAAACATTTACGCTTCATTTTAGCGACTAACAACGCAACACTCACTGCCGAACAATATGTCATTAAATTAGCCGGAATGGGGGTATTCATAAACGCCGATCAAATACTGACATCGGCAATGGCTACCGCCTCCTATTTATCGCGTGAGGTAGACCCGACCACCAGTCGCGTTTTCGTAATTGGGGAAGAAGGGGCGCGCGCACCGCTTCTCGAACAGGGATTCACTTTAACCGACACTTTCGATCCGGTTAATACTCAAACAAACGCCGACATCGTGGTCTGCGGGCTGGATCGAACACTCACCTGGCAAAAATTGGCCACCGCTACTTACACACTCCATGCCGGCGCGAAATTCATCGGCACCAATGCCGATACTTCATTACCGACCGAACAGGGTATGACGATCGGCAATGGCGCCATTTTAGCAGCCTTACAAGCCGCCACCGGAGTTAAGCCGATTACTATCGGCAAACCCGAGCCGATCATGTACCGACAAGCCATGGCCTTGCTTGGCACCGATACAAACAAAACCATTGCAATAGGCGACCGGCTCGATACCGATATTCTCGGTGCCATAAGAGCCGATATCCGCAGTTTAATGGTTTTGACCGGCGTGTCTTCCGAAGAAGATTTAAAAGTTTCCGATTTCCAGCCTACTTGGGTCATGCAGGATATTCGGGCGATTACCCAGGCCTTGCAAATAACTTGATCATCCGATCGACAACCGATTTGCCAGGCAGCCTGACAAGGTCTACCCTTAATATCATCACATAGGAGTTCCGAACATGAAAAAATTTATCAATAGCGTCGATACTCTGCTCGACGAAAGCTTGTCCGGTTTTGCCATGGCTCATGCTGATATCGTCCGTTTTAATAAAGAACCCCATTTCATCAGCCGATTGGCACCGACACAATCCGGTAAAGTCGCACTCATCTCCGGCGGCGGCTCCGGTCACGAACCTTTGCATTCGGGCTTTGTCGGTCACGGCATGCTCGATGCGGCTTGTCCCGGGCAAATATTCACTTCGCCGACACCGGATCAAATGATGGCAGCGGCGCAAGCGGTCGAAAATGGAGGCGGTGTATTATTTATTGTTAAAAACTATGCGGGCGATGTTATGAATTTCGAAATGGCCGCCGAAATGATCGATTGCTCGAATGCGACTGTGTTGGTGAATGATGACGTTTCCCTGCCGAAAAATCACAGCACCGGACGACGGGGCGTCGCCGGAACACTGATTGTCGAAAAAATTGTCGGCGCGTCTGCCGAAAACGGTAAAGACTTAGCCGCCTGTAAAGCCTTGGGTGAAAGAGTGAACGAAGCAACCGCGTCGATGGGTGTGGCAATGACGAGCTGCACCGTGCCGGCACTTGGTAAACCGACTTTTACTATCAACGATGATGAAATTGAAATGGGCGTCGGTATTCACGGCGAAAGAGGGCACGAAACGATTCCGATCAAATCCGCCACGGAGATCGTCGAACAGCTCTCGACAGCGATTGAAGAGGAGCTGAAACCCAAAAAAAATCAACCGGTACTGTTGCATATCAACGGCTTTGGAGCAACACCGCTCATCGAATTACATTTGATTTACAACCTAGCAGCCCAGTTTTGGCAAAAACGCGGTGTGGATATCCGCCGCTCACTGGTCGGCAACTATACGACTTCACTCGACATGGCCGGCTGCTCCATCACCTTAACCTTGCTTGATGAAGAGTTATTGAAGCTGTGGGATGCGCCTGTCCATACCGCGGCATTACGCTGGGGCATGTAACCTTTATTTGGCTAGCACCGATGCTATCGCACAAATCATCAGTTCCGCAGTTTTCGCTCCGGCGTCGATATGCCCTCGCGTGCGTTCGCCTAAAAACGATGCTCGGCCCTTGGTCGCCACCATATCGCGAGTCGCCTCCATACCCTGATTAGCGGTATCGCAAACCTGCTCTAAAATTTCCGGCCATGGGGTGGAATTGGCTTCCGCTTGTTTCAGGTAATCGGCTACCGGTATATAAACATCGAGCATCGTTTTCTCGCCGGCATCAGCCTTGCCTCTCCGCTTAACCGCTTCGACACCTTGCGCGAAAGCTTCGGCGAAAGTCGATAAACTCAACTCTTGCCCCTTGGCCGCTTTGCTCATTGCGATGAATAGCGTTCCATAAAGAGACCCCGACGCACCTCCAATCGCCGACATCGATACCATGCCGATGCTCTGCAAGGCATCGGCCCAATCGAGCGCCGATATTTCCTCGCCTTTTGCTTTTAAAGCCTTAATACCGCGCTGTAAATTCGTGACATGATCGCCGTCGCCAATTGCTTGATCCAATTCGGTGACTGATTCTGAGTTTTGCTTGATGGTGGCATCCACGGCATCGATCATTGCCGGGAATAATTTAGGAAATAAGGACATGGCAAACTCCTTGACACAGTGTTGAAGGCTCGAGCATAGCCTTCAACAAGCCGATCTGTCCAGTGCCGTTTAATCAGCCCAATGTCAACATTACCGCAAATGAACCGCCCAAAGCGATACTGCATACCACTTTCGATTTTTTAATCATGGGTGATGTTTGCCAAGTATTTTGCAATTGAGCTTTTTGTTCGAAGCACCAAGCAGGAACGGTTTCTTTGGCCTGGCGCCACAAATCGACGATATAGTTAAAAATGACCACAGCCATGATTGCACCAATGCCCAACATCAAATAAAACACGATAATCTCGGTGGTTCTTGGATCGGTATCAAATGTCAATGAAATGATTTCATCCAACATAAATTCTATGAAAACATAGATGTGTTTAACGACCCATACGACCGCATGGATCAATTCCAACGGCATTTTAACGCTCAACAACATTATAGAAAAAAAGATCAACAAGTTGATTGTGCTGAATGCTTTCATATCGATTTTCTCCTGATTCAACGTAATAGACTTCGGCCAAAACCGTCTAGAAGCCTTGCGACCAGACAGAATAGGATGATTGATAAACTTGGGAAATTCCTTTTGTAATTGACTATATCAACAGTAGCTTTCAATAAGCTTGCATTGATATCTTTTGCTAATCAAAATTCGGCGCCGCAGTGTCATGCAAGTCAAAAAGCTTGGTTAGGAACGAGCATGAAATAACTTCGACAACTGTTAGAAGGGGGTTCGGGGGCTCGATTGACAGGTGTCGGCGGCAGGGCAGATTTTTGCTCCTGCAAAATCTGCATTCATGCCATCCATGGCAATCAGATTCCGCCGTCAAGCCTACAGGGATGGATTCACCCAGCACCTAAATTCCATAGCCCTTTGGCTATGATAACTATCTCGCATAATTTAGGTGCTGGGTTCACGGCGTCCTGTCAAGCGAGTCACCGAACCGCCGCAAAGCCTAATACTTGTAGCAATTATTTTGTGCACATTCCTTACTTATCTATTACGAACCCTTAAGATGATTCAATGTCATAAACAACGCCGCAATCGACCGGGCTTCGGTACACTCGCCGGTTGCAATCAATCCTCCAATATCGTCAATTTTCCAGGGCACGACTTCGAGCTCCTCGGGTTCGTCGCCCTGCAATTTTTCCTCATAAAGATCCGTGGCAATAATAATCTCGGTCATGTGCTCGAGATAAGCGGGCGCGATTGAAAACGAACTCAAATGATAGAGGGTTCTAGCCCCAAAACCGACTTCCTCCTTGAGCTCACGGTTTGCGGCCTCGATAAAGGTTTCTCCGGAGTCGGTTTTACCTTTAGGCAAACCCAACTCATAACGATGAACGCCGGCAGCATATTCCCGAACCAATAACACCGTTTCGTTATCCAAAAGCGGTACAATTAACACCGCACCTCCAGGCCTTCCTCGGGCCAGGCGTTCGAAATTACGTTGTTCGCCATTGCTAAACTCGATGTCGAGCGATTCGATACGGAATAACCGGCTTTCGGCGATCACGGTTTTATTGAGAAGTGTCGGTTTTTCGCGCATTATTGGCTATATTTTTAACTGATGATTGATAAATATAACCCACTTCTTTTGATTAATTGAAAAAAATGATCGATTGGAAAAAAATTGATACTGTCTTACTGGACATGGACGGCACGTTGTTGGATTTGAATTTCGACAATCATTTCTGGCTGGAATTCGTGCCGTTGAAATTCGCCGAAAAAACCGGCATCTCTGTTGAAACGGCCAAATATCAATTGGAACCCCGCTTCAAAAGCATGGAAGGCAAGTTGGAATGGTATTGCCTGGATTATTGGAGCGAAGTCTTGGAATTGGATATTGCCGGCCTCAAAGCCGAAATAGCGGGATTGATCGCGGTCTTGCCGCATGTCACCGAATTTCTCGAAAAAGTTAGGCAATCATCGAAAAATCTTTTTTTGGTGACCAACGCGCACAGGAGCAGTTTGGACCTGAAAATGGAAAAAACCTGTTTGCAGCCGTTTTTCGACGCTATTATCTGCTCGCATGATTTCGGCTTTCCGAAGGAACAGCCGGGATTCTGGCGTTTACTGGAAAACCATCAATCGTTCGACAAGCAACGTACGCTATTGGTCGATGACAGCCTGGCAGTCTTGAATTCAGCCAGGCAATACGGCATCAATTATTTGATATCGGTTAGTAAACCGGACAGCACTCGTTCGAAAAGACTGATAGACGAGTTTCCGGCTATTGAGGACTTTCGGGAGCTGATGCAGGGTTTGTAGCGGCTTGAGCAGACTTACTTCGCCGCGCCGGCTTTTTTTTCGGTTTTTCCGAACGCTTGCCTTGGCCATGACGAGTGGCATTCTCCGCCCGAGGTTTACGCTCAGGCTTAACGACTTCAGGCAGCAAATCGGCCGTTATCGGTTGAATCGGCACTTTTTGACCGATATACGTTTCGATGTCCGGCATCGAATAGGCGTATTCCTCGCAAATAAAACTGATCGCTTCGCCGCTGGCACCGAAACGTGCGGTTCTGCCGATTCGATGGACATAATCCTCGACTTCCTGAGGCAGGTCGTAATTGATCACATGCGACACGTCGGCAATATGCAACCCGCGCGCCGCGACATCGGTCGCGATCATGAGCCTAATTTTGTTTTCCTGGAAATCGGTCAATAGCCGCTGACGTTTTTCCTGAGGGACATCGCCGCTCAAAACAGCGGTGACGAAACCATTGACATTCAGATAGTCGTTAAGCCGTTCGGCACAACGCTTGGTGTTGACGAAAATAATGCTGCGTTGCGGCTCATATTTTTTCAGTACACCCAACAATAGCGGAATTTTCTGTTCATTGGACGGACAAAACGCACTTTGCCGAATGGCCTTGGAAGTAACTTCTTCCGTTTCGATTTTGATGAGTACCGGTTGATTCATATGCTCATAAGCCAACTCAGTCACTTTGTAAGATAAAGTTGCCGAAAACAGCATATTCAATCGCTTATCGGCCGGCGGCATCCTTCTTAACAGAAATCGAATATCCTTGATGAACCCTAAATCGAACATCCGATCGGCTTCATCGAGCACCATTACTTGCACGTTATCCAACGTAAAAGTTCCTTGTCGATAAAAGTCGATAATACGGCCCGGTGTGCCGATGACAATATCGACATTGGACTTGATCGTGTCCATTTGTTTTTTATAATCGGTGCCGCCGTATATCAGCGCTAGCTTAAGATTTAAATATTTGCCCAACAATAAGGCATCTTTATGAATCTGAATAGCAAGCTCCCGGGTTGGCGCTAAAATAACCGCCCTGGGATTTTTGATCTTTTCGCTTTCGTCGTTGATTAAGCGCTGAAAAGTAGCCAGTAAAAAGGTTGCTGTTTTGCCGGTCCCGGTTTGAGCTTGCCCGGCGATATCCTTGTCTCTTAATGACAAAGGCAACGAACGATCCTGAATTGGAGTACAATGCGTAAAGCCGGCCTCGGTCAGTCCGCGCAATATCGAATCGGATAGCTCCAAATTGCTGAATCGGGTTTGAGTAAGATGCGTTGTATTCATAGCCCTATAGCATAACTTAAAAAAGCTGAAAGTGATTGACAAAATAACGCCGGCACTCCTATAGTCACAATTTTAGCAATTTTGGAGAATAGCGTGAGTGAGTCAGTCCTTCATGTAACTGATGGTGAATTTAACGAAACCGTACTAAAAGCAGGCGGTCCTGTGCTAGTTGACTATTGGGCTGAATGGTGCGGACCTTGCCGGATGATCGCACCGGTTCTAGATGAAATCGCCAAGGAATATGCCGGTCGCTTGACTGTCGTCAAACTCAATATCGATGAAAACCCGCAAACGCCACAGCATTACGGCGTTCGCGGCATACCGACTCTAATGCTGTTTAAAGACGGCGAAGTGGAGGCGACTAAAGTTGGCGCCTTGACTAAATCGCAACTAGCCGATTTCATCGATAACAATATTTAGGAACGTGAATTTTATTAAGTAATTCAACCGACAGGTCTTTTTGTCCGTCTTCTGCGTCAGCTACATGGATGTAGACAAAGAGCGTCAGCAGAAGCGGAAGCTTTGCGCAAACAGTTACATAGATTAACGCCTGTTTACGCGCCTTGAATACGAACAAAAATCCTGCGTCAGTTGTCTAATTTATTTTATACCCGTTCATTAATATTCCAGCGAACTCGGGGTTGTCGTAATTTATTTGGACGACCCCGACTATTTTGATATATAATCGCGCTGCTTTTTTCGGCATCTTCCTTACCCGTCTATGGGTAAAATCCAAAAATTTTACCATTCCTTTGTTTTACGGCCGTTCGCCGTGCTTATCATTCCTTCGAGTTCCCGTTAATCTATGAATCTAACCGAGTTAAAACTAAAACAAGTCAGCGAACTTATTGATATTGCGGAGTCATTGGGGCTCGAAAATGTCGCCAGAACGCGCAAACAAGATCTCATCTTCGCCATTTTAAAAAAACAAGCCAAAAGCGGCGAGGACATTTACGGCGATGGTGTATTGGAAATTTTACAAGACGGTTTCGGCTTTCTTCGCACACCCGGCTGCTCTTATTTAGCCGGCCCCGACGATATTTACGTTTCACCCAGCCAAATAAGACGCTTTAACCTACGCACCGGCGACACGGTCAGCGGCAAAATTCGTCCACCGAAGGAATCGGAACGTTACTTCGCGATGCTCAAAGTTCAAAACATTAACTTCGAAGCGCCCGAAAATACCAAAAACAAGATTCTCTTTACCAACCTCACCCCCCTGTTTCCGAACGTACGCTTCACATTAGAAAAGGGCAACGGCACCAGCGAGGACTTAACGGGCCGCATTATCGATCTAATAGCACCGATCGGCAAAGGACAACGCGGCTTGATCGTTTCACCGCCGAAAGCCGGTAAAACGATGATCATGCAAAGCTTGGCCCATTCCATCGCCGAAAAAAACCCCGAATGTTATTTGATCGTGTTATTGATCGACGAGCGCCCTGAAGAGGTAACCGAAATGGAACGTTGCGTACGCGGCGAGGTTATTTCCAGCACCTTCGACGAACCCGCAACGAGGCATGTGCAAGTGGCCGATATGGTAATCGAAAAAGCGCGAAGACTAGTCGAGCATAAACACGATGTAGTCATCCTGTTAGATTCGATTACTCGATTAGCTCGCGCATATAATACCGTAGTACCTTCTTCCGGTAAGGTATTAACCGGCGGTGTCGACGCAAATGCCTTGGAAAAACCAAAGCGCTTCTTTGGCGCCGCAAGAAATATCGAGGAAGGAGGAAGCCTCACGATCATTGCAACTGCATTGATCGATACCGGTTCGAGAATGGATGACGTGATTTACGAAGAATTCAAAGGCACCGGCAACATGGAATTGCACCTAGACCGCAAATTGGCTGAAAAACGGATTTATCCGGCGATCAATATCAATCGCTCCGGAACTCGTCGTGAAGAATACCTGGTCGACTCTGAAGAGCTGCAAAAGACTTGGATATTGCGGAAAATCCTACAACCTATGGATGAAATGGCGGCTTCCGAGTTCTTATTAGGCAAGCTCAAGGACTTCAAGACTAATTCAGAATTTTTCGATTCGATGAAGCGTTAATTTTTAAGTGCAATAGCACGCAAATAACACGTTTTTGGCGGATCGCGGCACCACTTGATGGATTGGCTCCTATTTAACCCTCACATTATCAAGTCGAACAGGCCCTTTGTTTTATCAAGTGACGAGACCCCATAGCTTAGAAGTGCGGTCGAAATCCGATTAATTTGGAAATACGTTATGACGGCAAAATGCATTGCGATCATTCAAGGACATCCCGATCCGGACGAGCAACGATTTTGCCGAGCCCTTGCTAAAGCCTATGCCGACGGAGCCCGTTCGGAAGGGCATCAAATCAAAATGATCGACATTGCCCGAATCGAATTTCCGATTCTCCGTACACAACATGAATTCGAACAAGGGGCCATAAGCGAATCGATTCGACAAGCCCAGGACATCATTCAATGGGCGGATCATCTCGTCATCATCTACCCATTATGGCTCGGCAGCATGCCCGCCTATCTGAAAGCGTTTCTCGAACAAGTATTCAGACCCGGATTCGCCGCAGCCAAATCTGCAGAAGGTAAGCCATGGAAAAAATGTCTATCAGGAAGAAGCGCGCGAATAGTCGTGACCATGGGCATGCCGGCTTTCGTATACCGCTTCATTTATTTAGCTCATAGCTTGAAAAGTCTGGAGAGAAATATACTGGGTTTCTGCGGTATCGGTCCAACCAAAGACACGCTGATCGGCATGGTAGAAGCCATCGGTCACGATAAAAGGCGAAAGTGGTTGCGCCGACTCGAAAAGCTGGGACAGGAAGGTCGATGAAGGTGGAATCCGTTTAATCTCGCCGATTTAACGGACTTAGGAACGAGCATGAAATAACTTAGACAACTGTTGGAAGGGGGTTTGGTGGCTCGATTGACAGGTGTCGGCGGCAGGGCAGATTTTTGCTCCTGCAAAATCTGCATTCATGCCATCCATGGCAATCAGATTCCGCCGTTAAGCCTACACGGACGTATTCACCCAGCACCTAAATTCCATAGCCTATTGGCCATGGTTAATCATCTTGGATAATTTAGGTGCTGGGTTCACGGCGTCCTGTCAAGCGAGTCACCAAACCGCCACAAAGCCTACTACTTGTATAAGTTATTTTGTGCATATTCCTTATTTACATCGGCATTTTGGAGCTTCAGCCAATAGGCAACCTCAAAAAATCATACGGCACACAGTAATAAGACAGTATCAGGTAGCTCTGGAAGAAGTGTGTGCGGCATGGATGCCTTGCTCAAGCCTACACGGATGCATTCACGGCTTCTTCTGGAAGAGATGCCTACTATTGGCTGTTTCCTAAACCGAACTCAGGTTTGGCAAAATGTGATGCAGCCCTTTTGGCTTCAGCTTTGCGAGACACCAACGGACTGCAACACATATAAGCTTTCGCTTTATTTTGTTGGGGGCACGTATCCTTCGGGCATTTCAGCCCCGCCGCCGAATAAAAATTTATTCCGTTCTTCCTCAAGAAATTTTTTAGCTTTAGGATCGAAACTGGCCAAACGATGCTCATTGATCAGCATGGTTTGCAAACTAAGCCAATCCTGCCAAGCTTGTTTTGAAATCGTATCGAATATTTGCTGTCCTTTAGGCCCCGGAAACGGAGGCGCATCAAGGCCTTCGGCGTCGATACCTAATTTTGCACAGCGAACGATTCTGGTCATAGTCAGTCCTTATAAATTTGTTGCAACAGCCGCTTGATCGGCGCAGCCAAAGCAAGTGAAGAAAATTGCTCAGGTTTATACCAGAGCATACGGTTTGCTTCCATCACAAAATGATTAGGGTTATTGGTTTGGAAGTGCAGAGGCGTAAAATCCAAATGATAATGCGAAAAAGTATGACGCACTTCAGGTAGCGTGTATTCATTAATGATGTCGATATGACGAATCATACACCACGAGCGTGCCGATTCTACCGTATCGAATTCTGGGAGACTCCATAAGCCTCCCCAGATTCCGGCACTCGGTCTTTGCTCCAGCAAAATACTGTTCTCGTTTGCGATCAAACATAAAAAATAAACCTGCTTTACCGGTTGCTTACGCGCAGGTTTCGGAGCCGGTATAATCGCCGTTTTATTTTCTATAAGAGCCTTGCAAGCCGAAACGAGCGGACAAACAGTACAATTAGGCTTGCCCCGGGTACAAATCGTGGCGCCTAGATCCATAATCGCCTGAGTATAGTCTTCGACACGATGGACCGGCGTATACAACGCGCTCAGTTTCCAGAGCGTCTTACTGGTTTCTGTCGAGCCGGGCCATTCGCTAATCCCGGCGAAGCGGGTCAGCACTCTTTTGACATTCCCATCCAGTATCGGATGGCTTTTCTTGAACGCGATGCTCAATATCGCGCCGGCAGTCGAGCGTCCTATTCCGGGCAAATCGAGCAGTTCGTCCAAGCTATCAGGAAACGAACCGCGCTCCGCAATGATTTGCGCGCATTTGTGCAAGTTGCGGCCCCTAGCATAATAACCAAGACCCGCCCAATACTGCAAAACCGTATCGACCGAGGCCTCTGCGAGAGATTGAATATCGGGAAAGCGAGTGATAAATGCATTGAAATAAGGAATTACGGTTGCCACTTGCGTTTGCTGCAACATGACTTCGGAAACCCAAACTTTGTAAGGTGACGCCGGATTTTGCCAAGGCAAGTCATGGCGTCCGTGCTTATCGAACCACACCAATAGCCGGTCTTGAAATTCGCTTGGAGTCATTGGAATCAAAAATTATCAAGGAATAGTCATGAAATGACCTAACGATCATGACGATATTTTCATCACCCCGGAAACAAAGGCTCTGTATTCGGTTAAGAGTTGAAAACACCCACCACTTCCGGAAGTACTTAAAAATTCAAAGTAGATCGTAGGGTACGCTATGCGTACCAAATGTCGATGCCAGACATCACATGAGGGCACTTTAAACGGCGGGCGGGACTGCTGTGGTACGCGCAGCGTACCCTACAATTTTCAAGTTTCGACATTAGCGTAGTATTCATTTGTTCAACTATTAACGCGAACATAGCCAAAAAAATCGGCCCGATTACTTACCGAACAGGCCACCGTGAAGCCGGCTCTTGCGTTATTTAAGGCAGAACCAACAACTTGAAAAAACTTTTCGGTGCCCCGCAAATAGGGCAGACCCAGTCGTCGGGAATATCTTCCCAACGCGTACCGGGCGCGATGCCGCTGTCAGGATCGCCTTTTGCTTCGTCGTAAATGTGCTCGCATTCCATACAGTGGTATTTTCTATATTCGGACATCTTGACTGCCTCCTTTAGCAATGGTCGGGTTCAATGAACCCAATGCTTATGGATTTAACGCATTATACCTTTCAAGGCTCAACCTTCGGCATTGCCCTACACGCCGTCAAAAAAACTTTTTCAATATATCAGAGACGCCGGGACCGACTTTTTTGTCGAGTTTGTCCAGTAACTTGTCTTTTTTGCGCTCGAGCTTTTCAAGTTGCTGGTCTTTGAGCATGGATGCAATATCGAGTTTATATTGCGGATCTTTGAAATTACCGGTGATGTTAATGACGATTGGCAATTCCTTGATTTTGTCGAACGTACTTTCAGCCACTTTGCTACGTACCAGTTTCGCATTGACCTGATAATCGACCCGTTCGGATTTCAAATCAGCGGTACCTTTCCCGGTGGCTTCGATCTTGGAAGCCGTAGCAATAAGATCGTTATTGCTAATAAGCCCATTGACAATTCGCGCACTACCCTTGATTTCGGAAAAAGCGGTTTGATCTTTCGGATTGTCTCGGAGAACCGGCGCGCCTTTTAACAACGATTTAGCATCGTCGATCATTTGTTGCAGATTAAAACCGCGAATAATGCTGTCCTTGAAAAAAAAATCAACCTGACCGTTCAACGAAGATTTAAGCGCTTTGCTATCATTGCCGTTTGCTTGTAATTTAGTCGATGCGGTTAATGTACCGGCAATTTTCGCACTGCCGGCATAATCGTTCAACAAGGGTTCAATTTGTATCCCGCTGAATTTTTCGTTGAGCCTCCATTGCGGCAACACGCCGGTCACATCCAGATTCATCGCGCCCTCATAAGAGCCTTGATAAAATGCTTTTACACCTTGTTCAGTATTGACCTTACCGTCTTTGGCAGCCAACTTGAGATCGACTCCGTGCAGTAATAGATTACTAATCGTGAGCCGGCCGATCGATAACAAACCGTTGATATTCAAATCTCTCAAGGTTTCAACCGGAATCATCGAAGCGCCCGCAGCGGCGGCCGCCGCAGGTCCTGCAATCGGTTGCGCTGTCTTATCCGATTCGTCTTCAGGCGCTAAATATCGATCGGCATTTAAGCTATCGACATTTAAGTTGAATGAGATTGCCGGATCGTCGAAATTATCGACGCGAACGTTACCTTTAATCGCGCTATCGTCGAGTTGAATGCTAATGCTTTGTATATCCGCCGCCTCGGAAGATAACTGTAATCTGAAATCCGCGCCAAATGACGTCAATGCTTGCGCATCACGCATAATAGGAGGGTCGATGCCGGCGTGCTTTAACCATGCCGATGGATTAAAGCGTGCAATACTCACCGGGCCCTCGAAAACGGGTGCGTCGACGATATTCGTGCCGGTTAGCGTTGCTGTCGCATGTAATTGTCCGGATTCGACATCGAACTTGGTTAATTCCAGCGTTTGTGCATTTAAGTTCAGCTCGGCTAGAGCCGCCATTTTTGCCGACAAGGAACCGCCCGGAATGTCTTTTCCCCGAATCTCGGTAGATAAATCGAATCGGGTCACTTCAAAATGATCAAAATTTTCGCTAAGCGACACGGCAGAGGACAATTGGTAATGACTGGTTCTTTCTTGTTCAGGCTGATCCAATATAAATCCAAGTTTAAAATCGATGGGCTTGCCAAAAGCCAGGTCGCCCGAAACAAGATTCAATTCCTTGATCGAAAAGCGCTTATCGTTTTGCCTGTCGTGCCAATTCAACTGGGCGTTTTCAAGCGAAACACCTGCAACCGCTAGGCCGACCACCGTCTTAAACTCTTCGGCGTCTTTGTCTGTGTCGGCAGTATCGGCATCTTCCCACTCGGTCGATGTTGCTGCGGTATGCGCCTCGGGTTTTGTTCGCTTTAAGTCATCCCAATTGTTTACGCCAGCATCGTTTTTTTCTAGATTTAACATCAAGCCTTTCAAGACGACGCGATCCACTTCAAACTTTTTCGAAAATAAGGGCAGTAATTTGGCTCTGATTTGCGCGTTTTCGATTTCAGCGAACGGAATTTCTTGAAAACCCTCGGCATTGCTTAAAGACAGTTTTTCGGCAGTAACGCCAATCCATGGAAAGATCGATAATTCGATATCGCCCCCGATAGTCAAATCACGGCCGGTTTTGTCTTTAACCGCCGAAGCAATTTGCGGCTTGAAATCATTAGGACTGAACAATAACGGCAAAGCCGCTGCTGCAATCACAATGAGCAAAATAATAGCCGCAAAAACCGATAAAACTATTTTCAGGGTTTTTAACACAGCCAGTCTCCTTTGTGAATAAAGATGTGATTAGCGATTCAATTTGAATTATTATGATAGCCAATTCGTTACGTTAAGCGCTTATGCGGCTTAAATCAATCGAAATATTGCGCAAGGCCGCCGGATGCCTAAGTTCCGAATGGGTTAACGAAATCAGATCGTGATGGATCGATTGCATTATTAAAATAAACGCCGTGTCATCATGAATCCCTCAAAGGGATTTCATTCAGGCACACGATTTAATAAAAAAAGAGGGAGGGTAACTCAATGTTGTTTGCTCAAATTGCCGGAATCGTTATGCTGGTATGGTTTTACCAAACTGCGAAAAAGTTAGGTGAAAACCCGATGAACTGGGCGGTAACCGGTTTGGTCGGCTACTGGTTGACTTGGTGGATCGCCAAATTAACGATTAAAAGTTTACATTTGGATACGCTTGCAGGAAATTCGGGTATCTTGAAGTTCGTGATCATTTTAACACCTGCATTACTTGCGATACTTGCCACACTGTTCATTCGAAAGAAATATCTGGTCGATGCGGCCGAATCGAAACAAAACAATCAGTAAATTGCGGATTATTAAAATAAAAAAAGGCGCATTGCCGTTTGGCAATGCGCCTTTTTTTTAAGCCTATCGAATCATTCGATTAGAGCTTGTCGGCATTTTTCTCCAGATAATCCGCAACGCCTTCAGGGCTTGCATTCATACCCGAATCGCCTTTGTTCCAGCCCGCTGGGCAGACTTCGCCATTTTCCTCAAAGAATTGCAGGGCGTCGATCATACGAATCAATTCATCCATGTTACGGCCCAGAGGCAGATCATTAACGACTTGATGACGAACCACGCCGTCCTTGTCGATCAAGAAAGTTCCGCGATAAGCAACGGCCGGTGCTGCAGCTTCAACATCGTAATCTTTACAGATACCGTGTGAAATATCAGCCGCCATTGTATAACGGACCGGGCCGATACCGCCTTTGTTGACCGGTGTATTACGCCATGCATTATGTGTAAAGTGGGAATCGATTGAAACGGCAATCACTTCGACGCCACGGCTTTTGAACTCGTCAATGCGATGATCGAGAGCGATCAATTCGCTAGGGCAAACAAAGGTAAAGTCCAGCGGGTAAAAGAAGACTACCGCATATTTTCCTTTTGTCGCTTCGGAAAAATTAAAAGCATCGACTATTTCGCCATTGCCCAATACGGCAGGAACAGTAAAGTCGGGGGCTTGTTTACCTACTAATACGCTCATCGAATGTCTCCAAGTGTTTAAAAATAGAAGGTTATGAGTTGAGGACAACCACCAAGAGGTGGCATAGCCGCATTCTACATCAAAATACTAGGGAATTGTCACAATTACCTAACTTTTAACTTGCTTTTATTTTGGGAATGAGGATAATTTGTAAGCATAGGCTTACATTAGTAGGCTTTCATAAATTTGTAATATTTTTCTGCTTCACGCGGAATAACCTCGATGTATTAGCGGCAAATATTCTCTGTTCAACAAATGGTGAAAACCGTTAGTAGGTTCAAATGCTATGGTAAAACATAAACAAATCACAGAACCCGATGTATTCGGGTACCAGGTCCGAATCGTTCGGCGAGGCAAGGAAACCAGTCGTTATTTTTCTCATAAGCTTTGGGGAAACAAAAATAAATCCTTAAAAGCCGCTATCGCTTGGCGCGATCAAATGTTGGTGGCTTTGAAAGGGAGTAAGACGCGCTTTCTCAAGCCCCCGAAAAATAAAACGACTACGGGACTGACCGGCGTTTCTAGGACAATCAAGTACGACCATCGCAAGGATAAGAGTTACTTATGCTATACGGTGTTTTGGGTCAAGGACGGGAAGTCCAGAAACAAAACCTTTCAGGTCGGCAATGTCGAAAAAGTCACTGCCGATGATGAATTGCACGCGTTTCGTACCGCGCGCTTATTCCGTAGTTGCTATGAATATGCGATAGACAATGACCTGGAATTCGACGATAGCCAATTTGCCGGCTGGAAAAAACGTCGATTGTACGACGACCCCAATCTCAGAGTTGTTTAAAACAATCTCCTTGTAGCAGAGCCCATAGTTTTTGAGCTCTGCTATCGAGTGGCTTTGCCGCTCAAGAAGTCTCGTTGTTTTTACTTAGATAACTGAGCCATTGCTCTGCGTTTTTTCTATTTTTCGGAAAACTTTTCGCCTTGGCAAAAGATTGGCGGGCCTGTTCGGTGTTATTGCTTTCATAATAACTCATCCCAAGAATCATATAAGCTTGGCCGGGCTGTTTCAATCCTCCCTTCGCCAATGCCTTATTCATCGCGGCAATGGCTGCTTTCCAGTTCTCTTGTTCATAATAGATTTGTCCGAGCTGTTGATAAAGACTGCCTTTGTCATCGAGTTTAGAGGCCATCTCGAAAGCTTGAATTGCTTTTTCCAGCTCCCTTGCCTGCTTCCAGGCGTTAGCTAGTAATTCCCAATTTTTTACCGTACTCGTAACTTTTTTCGCATCAAGCTCGGACCGCAATACTGAGCCGGCTTTATATGGCAGCCCGGCATATAGAAATAAATTAACCAAATCCAAAATCTCCTTTTCCGAATTCAATAGGCCTTTTTTGTATGCCAGATGCATGACCGTGGCCGCTTGCGTAAACTGGTTCAATTGCTGGTAAACAGAAACTAACTGCGTCCAATAGTCTTTTTTTTCCGGATTAACGACCATCAGCTTGCGCAATAACGGGATCGCCGATTGATAGTCTTTTAATTCATAAAACAACGCGAGCTGCAGCTGATACCATGAATCCTCGGGCTTGGCAGTCGATTGAATGGCCTTGGAAATATGCGGCAAGGCATTACGATATTGTTTCAACTGAGTATAGGCATTCGCCAACAACACATGAGTTTGTGCATCCGGCACCGAATTTTTTGCCAGCCATGGCTTTAAAGCCTCAATCGCCTTAGCATATTGCTCGGAAGCCAAATACAGCTGCCCCAGGTTTAAAAGCGCATCTTGCTGTTGTTTGTCAGGCAGGGTATTTAATGCAACGGCTTTTGCCAGCCATTCGGTAGCCTTAGCATATTGCTCCTTGAGTGCATAAACCGAAGCCAGGCTCCGCAACACGACGGCTTGATCCAAGCCTCCGGCTTTGACTTCGCCGACCATCGACAACAACTGCTGTTCGGCCTTGCCGTAAGCCTTATCGGCGATAAGTCGGTCCGTAGACTGTATTTTTTGATACAGCGCCGGAGAAATTGTCGCTTGCTTGGAATCAGCCGCGGCAGCAACCGGCGCGTTCATTAATGAAACAAGCAGTAAGCTAAATAAGTGCGTTCGCTTCATTTGGACAGTTTAAACTCCAAGGTTTGTTGGGCCCTTTGTTCGTAAGCCTTGCCGTCGACCACTTTCGCTTTGAATTTCCAACGCTTAACGGCGGCCAGCGCTTCGCGGTTAAAAATACTGCTAGGGTGCGATTCGACCACAACCGCATCGCTGACTTCGCCGGTTTTCGTAATCGTGAATTCTACCTTCACCCAACCTTCGATACGCCGGCTCGCCGCGCGCATCGGATAACGCGGCGGAATACGTACCAAAGGCGTAACGTCGGTCGAGATCGTGCCGGTACCGACCGCTGCGCTAGGCGCGGCGGGCGAGGGTGCAGCCGCTCCAGCCGTCAAGCCTTCCAGAGCCGAACCGCCGAAACGAGCGCTCGGTAACTGCACGCTCAAATTCGGAATCGCTAAATTCGGTTGAGCGGCGGCCATCGGTTGTGTGTGCTGCGTTTGCATCGGCGGGGGCGGCGGACGTTTTTCCGGCGGAGGCGGCGGTTTGACGATCTTTTTTTCCTGAACCTGAGGCTTGGTCTCTCGTTTCAAGCGAACGAATTCGACCATTTGCACGTTATCGGTTTTCTTCAAACCGCTTTCTCTGTGCATCACCATCGCTTGCATCAGCCAAAACAAAGCCAGCGTAACGCCTAGCCCGGCCAATAAAGAAATCGAAAAACGCTTCACTTCGATTCCGTTTCCGTCGCAATCGCCGCATTAGTGATACCGGCCAATCGAATTTGATCCATAACTTGAACCAGAACGTGGGTCTTGGTGTCGCGATCGGCGGCAATGATGACAGAACCGAGCGGATTTTCGGCCTGCAAGCGCGCAACATTGGCTCTAACCGCCCTGACATCGACCGCGCGTTTATCGATCCATATTTCGCCGTTGGCCTTGATCGACACAATAATATTGGCCTGTTCTTTTTTCTCGGCCGTTTGCGCGGTGGGTCGATTAACATCGATACCGGATTCTTTGACGAAAGATGTCGTTACGATAAAAAAAATCAACATAATGAACACGATGTCGAGCATCGGTGTCATATCGATATCGGAAATTTGATCGGATGTCGAGCGGCTGGTAGTACGTCGCATAAATAAACAATCTCGTTATTGGAATTTCAATAAATCGGCTAAATGATGGGTTTCGTCGCTGACGCGTTCTTCAATCGTTTTACTGAAATAAAGACCGGCGATCGCAATCACCATTCCCGACATGGTCGGAATCGTCGCCAGCGAAATACCGGAAGCCATCGCCCGGGCATTACCTGTTCCGGTCACGGCCATTACATCGAATACGTGGATCATACCGGTCACGGTACCTAATAGTCCGAGTAGCGGACATAAGGCGATCAGCATTTTGATGATAGTCAACGACTTACCCATCGTCAGCTTCGCTTCGGAAATAATAAAATTTCGAATGTTATGCGCATCGTAAGAACTTTTATCGACACGGCTTTCCCATTGTTCCAGCCATACTTGCCGATCCTTCGGATAGTTAAACCGAAAATACAACAAACGTTCGGCGATCAGGCACCACAAGCCGATAGAAACGAACAAAATAACCTTCAAAACGATGCCGCCGCTATCGAGAAAATGGCCGACCGAATCGAAAATAGCGAACAACCCGTTCATTACTTCCCGGCCCGGCGACTGATGATGCCGGCACTTTGTTCATCCAGAATTTGAATCAGCGCACGGCTACGGTAAGCCAATAGACTATGCAAAAACAGTAAAGGAACGGCTGCGCACAAACCCAGCATCGTCGTAACCAAGGCTTGCGAGATCCCGCTCGCCATCAATTTCGGATCGCCGGTACCGAATAGACTGATCGATTGGAAGGTCGCGATCATACCGGTAACGGTACCGAGCAGTCCCAACAGCGGTGCGACTGCGGCCAATAGTTTGATCATCGACAAGCCTTTTTCCAAGACTGGCACCTCGCGGGTGATCGCTTCGTCGAGAATCAATTCTAGCGTTTCGGTATTTTGCGTCTGATTTTCTTCAACCGCAGCAATGATGCGGCCTAGAGGATTGGCTTCGGAAACCTCTGTCGAGGAAATTTGCTCGTTAACCCGCTTATGAGTTTGCGTCAACATCAACAAACGATACAGTCCGTAAATAAGACCGAAGCCGCCCAACAGCAAGATAATGTAGCCGATCCCCCCGCCTTGTTGAATTCGTTCAATAGAATCGGGCGCTTGGATGAGCATGCTTAAAATCACTCCGCGTGTCGGATCGACGCCTAAATCAACGGTCCCGGATGATGCCGAGGCAAATTTCTCGGCAAGACTGTTATAATTGCTGCCCGGTTGCCGCGCCAATTCGGCCAATTTTCCGGTTTCTGATAAATAGCGGAGATACTGCCCGTCGGCAATCGCATTGAAAGTGCCGATGCGCACAACTTCGGCCTGGCGCGGCTCGCCCGAAGCCGTCAAAATATCGCTATTAAATTTGACGACCTTGCCGGATTCGGCCATTTCCTGAAGCAGATAGAACCAAAGCGATTCAAGCTCCTCCAAGGTTGGCAATGCCTTGCTTTGCGTCATCGCGGCCAATTTTCCGGAACGTTCCGGAAACTGCGCTGAAACGATCGAGTTTTCCAGATCGGCTTTCAAATCGCCGGCAGCTTGTTTCGCGACGCCTGTCAATTCGCGCAGGATACCGCTACGGTTATCGAGCTCGGTTTGCAAACGATCGAGCTCTTGCTCGTTCGCCTCCATTTGATCCTTCAATTGCTTGCTCAAACGTTCTTGAGCCGCCAATTCGTTTTTAGCCGACTGCAGCAATTCCTGCTGCTTGGCATGATCGGCAAGAAAACGGGCCTCGCGCTCGCGATTGATTTTGCCTTCGATGCCTTGGGATTTTTGAATTTCCTTTAGCAATTGATCGAGCGAAAGTCGGTCGGCGATAGCATTGCCGGACAATAACAATCCGGCCAACAGTAAAATCATTAATCTCATTGGCTTGCCTCCGGCGCCGGTATCGGTAACGTCAATAAATCGGGCGCGGCTTCCTTACGGGCAATTCTTAGCCCGTCGCGTATCGCATTACGATAGCTCGAAGGTAAAGTTTCCCAAGATTGCGTCTCTTTATTCCAGTAACCGGTTTCACTACCGTCGAGACGTTGAAAATACAACGCTACACGGCCCAAGCGCAAAAAATCGACCGAACTGACAGTTCCGCCCAATTGGAGATCTGCCCGATAAGCTTCGATAGTATTGCCGTATTCGTTTTCAACTTGAAACGCTTCGATGATGCGGCGAAATTTTTCGGCGGGGGTGACGTCGGCGCGATTGATCATGTCTTTCAACTGACTCAAGCGCTCCTGACGCTCTTCAGGCAAAAACGGCACATCCAACGCGATGAATTGCTCGAGACTGTCGAGCATGCGCAGAATCAACGGCACGATTTCGCGTTGCGTGTCCTCAATCCGGTCTAGCTGACGTTCGAGAGAGGTTTTCTCCTGATGCTGAGAAGCAAGCAAATCTTTTAGATGTTGGTTGTAAGTCTTCAAGGTATCCGCATGACGGCTTGCCGTGCGGTATTCCTCGAGCATTTTTTGAGTTTGATCGCTGAGCCGGTCGATGGTTTTTTGCGAATCGACGGCTGCTTTATTGGTCGACAGACCGGTGTCGATTGCTTGATTCAAAGGGTCCGAATAAGCGCCGGCTGACAAAAATAATAGGGTAACGCCGGCCAGAGCCTTGGGAAATCGGCACGTTAAAAACATAAATTAAATCCGAATAACGTTAAAACGAAAGTAACTTTATCACAGTTGTAAATGCAAACAAGAGTCATTTAGCTATGTCATGAAGTAAATTACGGTTTCTCTCTATACTTCCCGAAGAATCAATTATCTATTGTTAGGCTATGCCACAAGCACTATCGAGCAGGGTTAACAGAGTTAAATAATTTATTTGCAAATAACAATCGTTCTCATTACTATTACAGCAAAAGCTCATTGCGCCCCGGAAACCAACACATAAAGCCATATATGAACATTTTAAAATTAAATCCACTATCGCTATCTGTTGAATTAGCCATCAAACAATTGTTGGAATTATATTATTCTCAAATCGCACTAGGCCGCTGGTTGTTCGCAAAAATGTCGGCAATTCGTTTCCGAACCCAGAAAGCTTCTTTTCCGGCAAATAACCTAATGCAAGAAAAGTCGAATTTCTATGACAAACCATGCCCGATACGCATCGAGATCGATCCGGAGAAAATTCAGTTACTTCTAGCAAACCGACAACTCTGTGCGGCTGATTTTCATTGCCTGGACCAAGCATCGCATCGCTGTATTCGCGAACTGTGTTTAAAAACCTGCCTGCAGCCACTGGGTCATAGTTAAAGTTTTCGGCATCTTTTCGCCTAAACCTGATAAAAGTCATTAAGCTTTGACTTTTAAAACCGTAATTATTCAGCATAAGTCATGTACGAAAAGGTGTCGGGCACCAACCAACCTCCATGTACTGAATAGTTACTTAAAACCTTGCCTTTCTTTCCTTGTTTTATATTCCAAATAACTGCCTTTTTAGCAGCAATTCCCAATTTGAGCAGTTTCGCCGATCTTAGTATGTGGGATGAGCCTATCGAGGAACGCCGCAAACCCAGTAACTAAATTAACCATGATTTTAAATCATTACCAATGACCTATGGAATTTAGGTGCTGGGCTTAACTACAGCTCGAACGCCAAGCACACCCACACCCTTTTTGACCCCCAAATTGGGAAATGCTGGTCTTTATAGCCTTTCTTGTTCTGCTTAGCCAAAAAGGGTATGGTGTTACCTATAGTCCACTCAGGCTACCTATGATGAAAGTCTGCTGGTTTCTTGTTTCGGTAATAGCAATCTTTAACATCCTAGCAATCCGGAAGAAAAGCCCAAACGGGAGTAATGAAATATGGCCGTACAATGGGATCAGTTAATTCAAGATTCAGTGACATTTCGCCATACGCTACATCGGAAACCTGAACTAAGCTGGCAGGAGCAGGAAACCGCGAAGCGAATTCGCAATGAACTTTCCCGTTTAGGCATCGCTTGGCGCGTCTGCGCCGACACCGGCACCGTGGCCCGATTGGCGCGTAATAAAAGCGGTCGTCACATCGCCTTGCGCGCCGACATCGACGCACTTCCTATCCATGAAAACAGCGGCGTGGCTTGGTCCTCGCAAACGGCAGGCTGCATGCACGCCTGCGGCCATGACGGCCACACGGCCACGCTGATCGCGGCCGCACACTGGCTCAAAACTCACGAAGACAGCTTGCCGGGCCCGGTAAGTCTGTTGTTTCAACCGGCCGAAGAAGGCGGTCATGGCGCCAAACGCATGATCGAAGACGGCGCACTTGAAGGTGTCGACGTCATATTCGGATGGCACAATTGGCCGGCGATTCCATTCGGTCAGGCAGTCTGTCCCGACGGCACGGTCATGGCGGGTAACGGAACTTTCGAAATCGAAGTACACGGACAAGGCGGTCATGCGAGCCAACCGGAAGCCTGTCGAGACCCTGTACTTGCGGCAGCAGCTATCGTCATGGCCCTGCAACAGACGCTATCGCGTCGACTTCCGCCTCAGGAAGCCGCCGTACTGAGTGTCACCTCGATCGAAGCCTCCAGCTCGCCCACCGTGATTCCGGACAAGGCTCTGATCGGCGGCAGCTTCCGCATTGCTCACGAATTCACACGCGACCGATTGACGCAATGCATTCAGGACATTTCAACGGCCACCGCCGCGGCTTATGAGGTCGATTGCCACGTTACCGTCTTTCCAAGATATGGAGCGACGATCAATCACCCCGAACCCGCAGCTTTTTATCGCCGGACATTGATGCAGGAATTAGGTGGGGGTAGCCTAAGCCAAAATACGCCTGTTCCGATCATGGCCTCTGAGGATTTCCATTATTACCTGAATGCGATTCCGGGCGCTTTCGCTTTAATCGGCACCGATGACGGCATTGCAGCACATCAACGCTCCTGCCATAGCCCCGAATACGATTTCAATGACAAATTGATCGATCGAGTCGCGCGCATTTATGCCCGTTTGGCCGGTGCGCCCTTGCCGGATGAGATTAACTCACTTCACACTCGAACGTAGCACAAGTAAAAGCGTTATCCGGCAACAATATTGCCGGATAAGCATTAATCGGGCGATTTGTTGCCCTGCCAACCGTAAGGAGAGTATTCATGAAAGTCTTTGAACAATGGGAATCCGAAATTCGCGGCTACTGCCGTGTGTATCCGACCGTTTTCAAATCGGCCTCCAATGCCCGTCAAGTGGATGAGTCGGGAAAATCCTATATCGACTTCTTCGCAGGCGCCGGTGTACTCAATTTCGGCCACAACAACCCGTTGATGAAAAAAGCCTTGATCGATTTTATCGAGGCGGATGGCGTAGCCCACAGTCTGGACACCTACACCACGGCGAAACGCGATTTTATCGAAGCCTTCGCCAATTCCGTGCTTAAACCGCGAAACATGAATTACAAAATGCAATTCATGGGACCGACCGGAACTAATGCGGTCGAAACCGCGCTGAAATTAGCACGCAAGGTCACCGGGCGCCGTACGATCATTGCGTTTAATCACGGTTTTCACGGCATGACACTGGGCTCGCTGGCCTGCACGGCAAACCAATATTTCCGCAATGCCGCAGGCGTACCACTGGAATATGTCCGTCATGAACCCTTCGGCTGCGAAAAGCCTTGTATCGGTTGTCAATTAGGCTGCGGCCTGGAATCGCTTGAGCAATTACGCGCGCAATTTTCCGATTCGTCGAGCGGCTTGGAACCGCCGGCGGCGTTTTTAGTCGAACCGATTCAAGCCGAAGGCGGTGTCAATGTGGCCAGTCGAGAATGGTTGCACGCCGTGCAAAAACTGGCGCACGATCTGGGCGCGCTATTGATTTTTGACGACATCCAGGCAGGTTGCGGGCGCACCGGTCAATATTTCAGTTTTGACGGCATGGATTTGGAACCGGACATTATCACGTTAGCCAAAGGCATCGGCGGCTTCGGCACGCCGCTGGCGATGAATTTGGTCAAGCCTGAACACGACCAGCATTGGCAGCCCGGCGAACATACCGGGACTTTCAGAGGTCAAGGCTTCTCCTTCGTCGCGGGCAAAGTGGCGCTGTCCTATTTCGACGATGACGCATTGATGAATGATGTCACGCTCAAAGGCGCTAAGATGCAGCAGCATCTCGAAGACTTGGCGGAACGCTTCGGTCAAGGGCGGTTTCAAGTGCGCGGCAAAGGCATGATGCAAGGACTCGACATCGCCGATGGCGCCTTGGCGAAAAACATCGTCAATCTTTGCTTCGAACGCGGACTGCTACTCAGCGCCTGCGGAACGGGCGGCAAGGTCATCAAAATGATTCCGCCGCTAACGATTCCGGAAGCCGATCTGCTCGAAGGTTTAACGATTTTCTCGGGCGTCTTAGCGGATGCTTTGGAGGCCTTATGATTGAACGCGACGACATGACTTTTCCGTTCGCGGAATACCAACGCCGAATCGACGAACTGCGTGGGCGGATGCAAAAACGGCTGCTCGACGCTGTCGTAATCAGCGATCCGGAAAACCTGATGTATCTAACCGACTATCAAACGACCGGCTATTCGTTTTTTCAGGCCCTGGTCATCCCGCTCGACAACGAGCCGTTCATGATCACTCGAAAACTCGAAGAATCCAATGTTTATGCGCGGACTTGGGTGGAAATCACGCGGCCTTATCCCGATACCGGCGACGCTATTCAAATGCTCGTGGAATCGCTTCGAGAATTCGGCTTGAATGGCAAACATATCGGTTACGAACGCAACAGCTACTTCTTTCCGGCCTATCATCAAGACTCGATTCACACGACCTTTACCGACGGGCGTTTATTGGATTGTTTCGGCATCGTCGAACAAGGACGCATCACGAAATCACCTGTGGAAATCGAAATCATGCGCAAGGCAGCCCATGCGACCGAAGCCGGTATGATGGCCGGATTCGAGGCTTGCGTGGCCGGTGCGACCGAAAACGAAATCGGAGCCGCGGTCAGTGCCGGCATGTTTCGAGCGGGCGGCGAGACTCCCGCAGTAATGCCTTATGTCACCAGCGGCCCACGCACGATGATCGGCCACGCCACTTGGGAAGGACGCGTTGTGCAACCGGGCGAGCACATCTTCCTCGAAGTCGGCGGCTGCTATCGGCGCTACCATACCGCGATGATGCGCACCGTCGTTCTGGGCGATATGACGGATACATTCTATAAGGCCCAGGAAAAAATGAAATTTGCGCTGCAACGGCTGAAAGAAATCATGCGTCCCGGCCTGACGGTCTCGGACGCCGATAATCTGGTACGCGCGATCATCACCGACAACGACATCGGCGGCAGGCTGATCACGCGTTCGGGCTATTCGATCGGCATCGCGTTTCCGCCAAGCTGGGACGAAGGTTACATCATCAGCCTAAAGCAAGGCATTTCGACGGTGCTGGAAGAAGGCATGACATTTCACATCATCCCGTGGATGTGGGGCGTCGAAGGCGATAAAACCATGGGCATATCGGACACGCTTTACGTGACAGAAAATGGCTGCGAATCCTTTTTCACGCTGGATCAGGATTTTGTCGTAAAGCCCGAATACGGGGCTTAGGCAAGGAGGGTTATTCTTGGCTCCCACGTTCCAAAGATTATGAAATAACCATGAACAGTATGAAGAATTAGATTGTTGAATTTATAGGCTTTTTCTTCAGTTCCTTCATGTTCTTCATGGTGTATAAATTTTTTATGTTGTATCCACTAACTTACGGCCTCAACAGCGTGGGAACGATGAATCATGATATTCCTAATCTACTCCCTTTTGATCGAAAAACCGTCTAAGAATAAAAGGTATGAGGTGTGTCTATCGATGACCGCCGTGAACCCATCCATGGGGGCTTGACGGCAGCGCTCGAACGCCAAGGATGGCGTGAATGCAGATTTTGCATGGAGCAAAAATCTGCCCTGCTGCCGACATCCTCGCGAGCCACGCCCCATACCTTCATAAAGTTAGCTAATTTTTGATTATAAAGGGAGTAGCTTATTCAACGGAGAACGAAACTAATGAGCATACAAGTTATTAATCCATCCAACGGCGAATCATTGGGCATAAGCCCGGAACTCGACGCCGTCGATCGCGATGCGGCTCTTGATCGCGCGCAAACAGCCTATGCAGATTGGAAAAAACAATCCTTTGCGCAACGCGCGCAAGTGTTACGTAACATAGCTCAGCGCTTACGCGATGATGTAGAATCGTTGGCGCCGCTGATGACCCTGGAGATGGGTAAACCGATCAAGGAGGCCCGCGCCGAAGTGATGAAGGCAGCGCTCTGCGCCGACCATTACGCCGAACATGGCGAGAGCTATCTTGCCCCAGATACATTGGCATCTGACGCCAGTCTTAGCTATGTGCAATATCTGCCTTTGGGCGTTGTACTGGGCATTTTGCCTTGGAACGCACCATTTTGGCTGGCTTTTCGCTTTTGCGCCCCGGCATTGATGGCCGGCAATACCTGCCTGATGAAGCACGACCCGCACGTACCGGCCTGCGCCGAAGCAATCGCGCGGCTATTTGAGCAGAGCGGTGCCCCGGCCGGTCTATTGCAAAATCTACCCTTGTCGAACACCGATGTAGAAGCGGTCATTCGCGATCCACGCGTACAAGCCGTCTCGTTGACCGGTTCGGATAGAGCCGGCACTGTCGTGGCCTCGATCGCCGGCGCTGAAATCAAACCGGTCGTTCTAGAATTGGGCGGTTCCGACCCCTGCATTGTACTGGCCGATGCCGATCTGGACAAAGCCGCCGATGTAATTACGCTGTCGCGTATCATCAATGCAGGCCAATCTTGTATCGCCGCCAAACGCATCATTGTCGAAGCCGGCATTCATGATGAACTCGTGACACGGCTTGAAGAACGTCTAAGCAAGTTGAAACTAGGCGACCCGAATGAGGAAAGCACAGACATCGGCCCTTTGGCGCGAGAAGACCTGCGGCTAAACCTGCATCGCCAGGTTCAAGAAACGATTGCCGCCGGAGCGCAATGCCGACTCGGCGGCGAGATACCGGAGGGGCCGGGCTATTTTTATCCGGTCACTTTACTGACCGACGTCACGAACGATATGACCGCCGCCCGAGAAGAGACTTTCGGCCCGGTCGCCGTCGTTATCAAGGCCGAAGATCAAGACGAAGCGATGCGCTTAGCCAACGACAGTCAATATGGTCTAGCCGCCAGCATCTGGACGGAGCGGTCGCGAGGCGAAAAGCTGGCTCGGCAATTGGAAACCGGTCAAGTTGCGGTCAACGGCATCGTTAAAACCGACCCCAGACTACCAAGCGGCGGCGTCAAGCGCTCAGGACTCGGCCGCGAACTTGGGCCGCATGGCATGCACGAATTTGTCAACGCGCAGCAAGTTTGGCTGGGTTAAGATTCTTGGAGTTTATCGTTCGAACGTTTACAAATTCTGGCCTAACCGCGGGCGCGTGGTGAAGGGCGCGGTTACTCGCCCGACAGGACGCCATAAACCCAGCACCTAAATTCCATAGCCTATTGCCATGATTAATTACAGAGATAATTTAGGTGCTGGGTAAATACGTCCATGTAGGCTCGACGGCGGCTTTCCCTGCCGCCGACGCCTGCCGGTCGAGCAACCGCACCCTTCTCGGAACCGGCAGTGCCGGAACAGAGTTTTGTATATCGAAAAATTAGTTAATAAGACTGGCACCATGAACTTTCACAGTAATTATTAAGTTTCTTCAGCTAAAGTCCAAAGATCAGCATATCCCTAGCAGGACGGGGATTGCAAGCCCTGCGCGTCAAGCTAAAAACAGCCAACCCACATCTCGCTCTTTCCCAAGCTCCAGCTTGGGAAAGACACACCGGAAGCTCCAGCTTCCTGAGACCGACACAACCCTCGCACATTCTCAATCAACCTCGACTCGCTCGTTTAATTTTTCTTGATTGTCGAGAACTAGAGCTTCCTGAACAGCGCCGTAGGGTGCGCATCGCGCACCTATCCACGGTGCCGAACCGACAGGAAGTCCCGACCGAGGTCCGCGATGCGCACCCTACGCCTGTCGTTACGTTCGCATCAAGGCCTTCCTCTAGCGCAGCAATTCCCAATTTGGGGACCAAAAAGGGTGTGAAGTATGCTTGGCGAGGATGTCGGCAGCATGGCAGATTTTTGCTCCTGCAAAATCTGCATTCACGCCATCCTTGGCGTTCGAGCTGCCGACAAGCCCCCATGGATGGGTTTACGGCGTTCCTCGTCAGGCATACCCCACACCCTAAAATCGGCGAAACTGCTCAAACTGGGAATTGCTGCCTCTAGCGTATCGGCAATAAGCCCAGCTCGATTTTGTGGCTGTACATGTGCTCTTGCCGGCAACTGCTGCGTTCGTTTTGCAGACATTCTATTAAGGCACTCATTGGCTTGGACAGTTCGCCATCTCTGGAAAGACGCTTCAGATAAGCCATCGACCTCGCCTGAAGATAATAGCCATCGCGATTCCCCAGTCCACGTTTTTGCAAGCAAGTCTGCCAGTATCCCGGCACCGGGCCGAGCCAATGACTCGCGTGCAGCATCGTCAAAGCAATTTCCAACCCTTTCGGGTCCATGTCGCTGAACACGATGACCGTTTTATCCGCGCCGAAACGCTTGATGAAATCGCGGCAGACATTGGTTTTCGAGCCGGTCTTCGGATCGCCGCGATAAACCCATAATGCCCGCCTCGCTATAGACGGCAATTCGAACGAAGCGCATAAAGACATGATAGCCAGGTTCTCGACGACCACGACAGCATCGTGCTCGACCGTTTCGATGCCGGAACTCGGGCAAAACACGCCAGCCGCCATGATCGAAGCAGGCTGCAGCGTGATTTGCTCGCCGTTGATACAGAGCGCGCCGTCGGGACTGTTCAGCAGCAAATAATCTTCGCTAACAGGCTTCCCTGCCAGTTTTTCGTTCGCGTGATGTTTAGCGACTGTCAGCCTGTCGTCCGGCAGGCGTTCGCCCAAGGGATCGAAGCCGGTTTCTTCCGCGACCCGTTGACGCAGTTCGAGCTTGTCCTGCGCGGTGAAGACCAGTTTGCCGTTGTGCAAATGGCCGCACCGATAACGTTCGGTCACTTCACTACCCAACGCACTGACGGGACGAGTAGTGCTGCGATCCGGTCCACTCGCTACGAGTTCGCTGATCCATTTGAAAAGTTTTCGGTTCATTCATTTACACCTGGCGCAGCGAAATCTCGTGAATCACTTGATTTCCGTTGAAATCGGACAGATTTTCACCCTGCATCTCCAGCGCTACGACGCTTCTCATACGCTGCGGCAAGCAGCAATATTGCGCGAACACCATGTCCAACCACAACTCGGCCTTGATTTCGAGCCCTTCTCCCTGCCAATACTGCAGTGCCGACGTGCTGCGGCCTTGCCGCTCGAGCGCCGATGCGAATAGGTTTTCGATATGGCTCTCGTAAAGGTCTCGGTGATATTCGATATGCTCCGGCATCTGCGTGTCGAGCGGCGCCGAGGCATTATCTCGGGGCGGCGGAGCGAGAGGTTTGGTTTGCCGTCTCAATTCCTGCACGATCTCGACGAGATCGGCTTGTAGGACCGGATTGGCCGTATCGATACCGGGAAACAAGTTCAGGCCGGAACCGCGCCTGAGCAGTTCCGGTGCGGCCGTTTCGATGCTCCAGTCCAACGGTTCCCATTCCGGGTGTTGCCTCAGAAATTGAGCCATCGCGCGGGTACGGTTCGCGGTCTGCTCCTGCAGCCGCAGCGTGAACAGCAGGGTCTTCATGCGGGCAACGATGCTGGTCAGCCGCTCGACGATGCTTTTGTATTGATCGATGAAGCGGATGATCTTGCGGCTCAGTTCGGGCGGAATCGCGGCCCAGCTTAACCAGTCGTAGCAATCGTTCAGATCGACCTGATTGAGTTCCTGCACCAGCCGCTGCGCATAGGCTAACGCGCGCCGGTTTTGCCGGATCTTGCTGTTCAGCGACGAGACGAAACCGAACTGGCTCGTGATCGCCGCGAACATCACGGACAGGCTTGTTTCCAACGATTCGATCGCCTCGTACAGCGTGTCGTCGATCTGTTCCAGATGATAGCGTGCCTCATCCTGATCGTTTCGCTCGAGCGCGCGCCGATAGTCTTCGATGTCTTCTTCGACGGTCAGGATCATCTTGCCCAGGTCGATCGCCTGTTGATAGCGCTGATTGCGCAGCAGCAAGCGATCGATCAGGCGTTTGACGTCGCCGGTCAGGCGGTATTCGTCGCTGACGTCTGCGGTGCGCATGATACCGGCCTTTTTCAGACTGTCGATCGCGGTGCGGTTGTCGTCGTCGACGAAGACCGTTCCGTCGATATAGGTTTGCGCCAGTAACCGATCGGCGCTAGCCAGCTTGCGGATCAAGCCGGCGATCTGTTCCCGGTCGAAACTCATAGAAACAATTCCTGCTGCTCGACGTCTTCGGCATTGGCCGCGTGCTTGTCGAGCTCCAACGCCTCGGCGTCGTTCAGAAACGCGATGATGCGATGCAGATAATCGATCTTGCCGGTCGCGAGATACAGAGAGGCCTGCGGATTCGGCTTGACCAAATAGCCGCTCTGCTCCAGTTTTTGCAAGACCCACGATAATTGTTCGGAGATCGCGGTCTTGCTGGTCTTGAACAGCGTCAACTGGGTCAGCCGGTTCAATTGCTCGGTCAGCGACGGCTCGTGCTCGATCGCGTTCAAAAGCTGCGTCATACGAATTTCGTCGCGCGCCCGGATCGGCATGTCCTGCCCGAGCGCGGTCATGACCATGTCCATCCATTCGACGACCGGACGCAATTGCGCGCGGATTTCGGCGAAGGCTTCGCGAATCGGACCGCGGTTGCTGTCGTCGACGACCGTGTAGGCGGCATAATAGACCTCGCCGTCCAACGACATCAAGGTTCTGTCCAACGGTTTCAGGAACGCGTCGATCTTGTCCGCATTGGCCGGCTGCGACAAATAATCGTAGGCATCGGGATAGGCGGTCGGGCAAATGAAATGACCGCTCAACAGCGCTTCGGCGACCTGCTTAAACATCGGCGTTCTCCCGTTGCATCGCATTCAACAACTGGTCGAGCTTGCTGGCCGGCAGTTCGGCCTCATGCAGCCTCTGCTTGTTCAGCAGATAGCGCCGGCTGAACAGGGCGAGCACATGCCGGTCGGCGGTCGGCGTCGCCGACAAAATCTGTATGTTCTTTTTCGCGAGCAGATTCATCATCGCCTCAATGTTCTCGGGCGCCAAATCGCCCAGCTCGTCAATCGGCCAGCAGACGACTGTCGGATTCTGCTTGCGCAGCATCGCCGTCACGCCGGTAAAAAACGTAATCAAGGCCAGATAGGACAGTCCGGTGGAGCTGACGTCCTTCAGTTCCTTCGCGTTACGGGCGTGCTTGAGCTGGCCGTTCTCGTAGATGCTGAACTCGATGTCGAACAGCGACAAATGCTTGATCTTGAAACCCGACGAAGGCAGCAGCGCGGTCAGCTCGCTCATCGCCTGAATCAGCTCGTCAGGGATGTCCCGATGGCCGATCAACTCGGCGTTGTCGCGGTATTGACTGTAATTGTCGCCGAATTTTTTCAGCGCCTGCCAATATTCCAGATCGCTCATCTTCGAGCGGACGTTGACGGTGATCTCGCCCAGCGCTACGAAATATTGTTCTTCGCTGATGTATTTGGACAGCTCCGAGCCGGTGTGCTTGATCGCGCGGTCGAAGTTGTAGAGATGCTGATAAAAGGCATTGACACCGGTCGCATGCAGCTCTATCTGTTGAGCGGTGGCTTGCTTGACATGCTCGACCATTTGCAGCACATCAATCAACGGCTGTTCGATCTCCAAGGCCTCGTTCTGAAAAAACGGGCCGCCATTCCCCTGCGCGGCCAGCGCCTGTTGCCAGGCTTCGGCCAATTGGCTGCGGTGATGCTTGCCGAACAATTGCACGAGTATCTGCTTGCCGCTGTGGATCGCATGCTCCTGGCGCTTGCGATCCTTGACCGTCTCCTGGGTCAACCGCGGCAGCGTGTCGGCCGCGAATGCATGCAGCTCTTCCGCATAGGTCGGCGGACTGCTTTTCAACAGCTCCATGCATTGTTCCAGTTGATTCAACAAACCGAGACGCTTTTTTAGTTGTTCCTGCTGTGCTGCGATCTGTTGATTAAGGTGCGTTCGTCGACGCTTGAATTCCTGCTTGAGCTGCTCGATCGCATCGTTCAGTTGCCGGCTTTTACTCTCGCAATCGCCGCGCCGGCGGCATAGATCGGGATGTTCCTGCCAGCGTTGCTGCAGCCACGTCTGGTATTCTTCATGCTTGCGCTGGAAGTCTCTCGCTTCTTTTTCGAGACGCTTCGCCTCATGGAGCTGTTCCGACAATTTCACGATAGTGTCGTCGGCACCGCTGTCTTTCAGCTCGCTGTTCAATTGCTGCTGTATGCGGCGTTTCTCCTGTTCGAAGCGTTCGGTATCGGCGGCGATTTGTTCTCTGATCGTCGCAATCAGGCGATGGCCGTCCGACTCGATGACGCCTTTCCGGCCCAGATGTTCGTCATGCAATGCATGCATCGCCTTTTCGTGTTCCGCCTCGATCGCGGCGATGGTTTTATTACTGCCTTCGATGTCGGAAGACAAGCGCTGCATGTTCAATTCAATGTCGCGGCGCGCCTTTTCTGTTTCGACCTTGATCCGGTCCGCCAGCGCATTCGCCTCGTCTTGCAGATGCGCTTCGTTTTTTTCGACGCGCTTGATCCGTTGCTGTACCTTGTCGAGCTCGGCCTTGGCCTGCTCGCGCTGCTTGTTCGCGGCATTTAGACTCGCATCGAGACTTTCGCTTTCGACGCCGAGCGCGTTCAGTTTGTCGAACAGATTTTTTTCTTCCTGCTCCAAGCGCAATTTGCCGGCGGTTAGATAGCTTCGTTCGGCCAATGTGTCGAGCGCGATCCGCAGCCCGTAGAAATCGTCGCCACCGTTTTCATTCCACTGCGGATCGAGGCCGCTATGATCGAGCAGTTCCGGTGCGATCACGCGGCCGATGGTGTTTTGCCAGCCTTCGACTTCATTGTCGAGATAATGCTGCAGCGTGCCGGGTTCCGGTCTCAGGCGTTTCAGGCACTGCGCATGGCGCTCGCGCAGATTCCTGAGTTCGGTATTTTGTCCTTGAGCTTTTGTTCGATCTGCCGGAATTGATCGAGCTTGCTCTGGTAGTCATTTTGCGCGTCATGCCGGGCCTGATAGGCGAGCCGGTTTTCCTTGACGGCCGCTTCGAGCGCCTGCCGGTTTTTAGCTTGCTGTTCGGCCAAAGCTTGCGGAATCGGCGGATTCCTCAAACGGCTCTTTTCGACTTCGAATTCGGTCAGCCATTGCATTTGCTGCTCCTTGATCGGCTGCAACCGGCTTTCCTTAGCCTGCCGCAATTCTTCCTTGCGTTGCTGAAACGCCTCATCGGTCTCGCGCAAACTCTTTTCTTGCGCGAACTGCGCTTCTGCGCATTGCCGCTCGAAAGTCTGGGTCTGGCTGTCGTGAGTGTGCCGTAATTCGTCGAGTTGTTTCTCGTAGTAAGCCTTGATTTCCTGCGTCTTACTTTCCAGCGCTTCGATCTCGCCCTTGATTTTCACCTGTCTTTCGACATGCTGTTCGAGTAGCGAAGCCTTGAACGCAAAGCTTTCGGCATCCTGCCGTTCATAATCGAGTTTCTGCGTTTCGAGCGCATCGATCTGATAATTCAGTTCTTTCCGCCGCTCGTTACATTCGATCAGCTCGTCGGTTTTCGGGTCCAACTGGCTATCGTGCTCCTGCTGCAATCGGTCGCGCTGTTCGTTCAGTTCGCGCAGGCTTTGTTCGAGCGCGTCTTTCTCCTTCAGGCCGGCTTTATGACTGTCGAGCGCGAGCGCGTGAATATGCGACAGGGTCTTGAGCGTTTCCTTGTACTCGCCTATCGTCTGCAGTAATTCGTCGAAATCGCCGCGCTTGGCCTCGATCTCCCTCGCTGCAGTCAAGTCGGACAGCCACGCATCGATGTGTTGTTTGTTCAGTTGAAAGGGTTGCTGCTCGTCTTCGTTCTGCAGGAAGGTCTGGCTGAGCTTGTTGCGCGAGATATCGATCAGCATTTGTTTGATCACGTCGAAATCGCCGATTTTTTCGATGACCGAACCGATGACCTTCTCGATATGCGTCATCGGCGCGAAACCCATCGCAAAACGTTGCTGCAGCGGGCGCAACCAGCGTTTGCCGCTGCTGACCTGATGGCATTGGATGATGCTGCAATAATCGTCGACCGCGATGAAACGGGAAGCCTCGGCGTTCAGCGTCTTGTAGTGGCGCTCGATGCTGTGGCTGTCGCGCGGCAGGCCGTTCTCGCCGATATAAAAATCCTGCCGATAAGGGGCGTCGATGAACTTGTATTTGGCGCCGCGACCGTCGCTCTGCACCATGACATGGCAGACTTGACCGTGCGGCCGTTGATATTCATAGACCAGACAACTGCTGCCGCGCGGCAAATAATAATCCAGAAAGCCTTTCTTGCTGCCGCTTCCGCCGACGATATTGCTAGGCCGCTCGCCCCAGAACAACTGCATCAAACGCAGAAAAGTGGTCTTGCCGGCCCCGTTCGTGCCGCTCAGATTGGTGTGACCATCCAGCTTCAGCAAAACGGACTTGCCGGGCCAAAAGCTGTCGATCAGAATGATTTTGTGTAGTCGAAAACTATCAGACATCTCTAAAAGGGGTCAGGTTACTTTTTATTGCCATCTCTGGCTTTTTTGGGGCGACCTTGCGGCGCAATTTTGACGCGTCGACCCAAAACAGTCTCGATTTCATGCTGAAACTTGTCCGAACCCAGCGCACAATCTTTGTTCAAGTGCGCGCGTATCGCTCGAATGTCATTGTCGGCCAAGGCTTGCTTGCAGAGTTCGCGGTAGGCCATTGCTCGGGCCTCGGAGCTCGCAGCCAACAGGCGATATTCCGGCGGCTCCTCCATCCATTCCATGCCGCTTCCGGTTACATGATGCCGGCAACTGGACCACCGGTAATCCCATGGATAATCCACCATGCCGGCCCGAACCGGATTCAGTTCAATATAACGCATGCACGTCAACAAGTAACGCTCGCTGTCGATCAAACTCGATTTGAAACGCCCTTCGAAGAGCGTTCCGGTGCGCTGGTAGGTCTTATTGATGTAACGGACATATCGCCGGCCGACCGATTGCATCAAACCGGAAATCCCGCCCGACGCCTCGCTCCTTGCCAACAAATGAACATGATTCGTCATCTGAACGAAAGCGTAAAGCTTGCAATGGTTCTTCGCCAAGGCTTCACGCAGATATTCGAGATAGATCGAATAATCATTTTCATCAAAGAAAATAGGCTGGCGATTATTGCCGCGTTGCACAATGTGCTGCGGGACATTCGGCAAATCGAGGCGCGGGAGACGAGGCATGGCTTTGGTATGTTTAAAGGACTAACGAAATAATAGCACAATAATGTAACCTGACCCCTTTTCTCTTTCGCGTGCTCTATGTCGCCAAATTTGCCAACGCTGTCTATGTGGTGCACTGTTTTCAGAAAAAGGCCCAGAAAACCAATCAGGCAGATATTAATTTAGCCGCCAAACGCTATCGTGATTTACTAAAGGAGTTAACCTAATGAATAACGAGCAATTTTCCAGTGTGTGGGATGCTATCGAAGACACGCCTGAGGAAGCCGAGAACATGAAACTTCGTTCGACTCTAATGAGGATTTTAATAGATCACATTACCCACGCCGGATTAAATCAAGCGCAGGCCGCCAAATTGCTCGGCGTTACCCAACCGCGTATCTCTGATCTTATGCGCGGCAAGATTAATTTGTTTGGTCTAGATGCCCTAGTCAATATGGCCGCATCAGCCGGTTTACATATCGAGATGCGGGTGCGAGAAGCGGCATGATAATACTGCAGAATGGGCCGCAGCGTGTTTTCCGGCGCTAATGCTGGTCAGGCTGTTTTATAAAGCCAATCGATTATGCAAACCTTTAAACAAATCGACCACGATATTGCCGATCCCCCGAACGTCCTGGCCTCCTATGACCCCAAAAAGTAACCTGACCCTTTTTACCGACCCCTTTTTTGTGACCCTTTTTTTGCTATTAGATTATTTTGGGCTGGGTTCATGGCGTCCTTTGACGGGTGTCTCGGTACCGAAATTTGACTAGCAAAGGGAATTGCTTATTCATATAATCTCAAAAATGATTATTGTCAAACACATTGTATCGCATCGCAACGGCGCACAGGTTATGGTTGCAGGTTTAAAGCTTGCCCAGCTAGGTTACCGGCGTGGTGCAAGAGTTATTTTGCGCGACCCCACAGGGCGTTCTGAAAATCCTCCCTGGGAATTTATTGTTGCCAATGACGAGCATGCAACACTTGTTTGTCGAGATCCTCTCCCTCCAGACTGGATTGTAAAAGGTGTTCGTGTTTCTATCGAGATATCAGAGCCGTTATGCCACGATGGACTTGAGCCAAGAGTTGAAACGAATGAACACAAAGCGGATAAAGAGCAATCTACCATTGGTAATAATTCACGTTCAATAGAAGTTCCTGAACTTCAGGAGAAGCATCTTTTATTTATGGATAACCTAAAAGGCCTAATGAGCAAGAAGAGCTTTATCTACGGTGGTTTCTGTGGGCTGTTGTCCTTGGTTCTTGCTGTCTTGGCTGGTCATACTTATCGCACCCAGATTAAGGGTTACTTATATTTGGATTTTTTCGAATTTACACTTTTTCGATATTCAGCTGATGCATGGCTTCTTTTAGCTCCACTGATTTCCATTTTATGTGGTATTTTGGTCTCTCATGCGATGTATAGTGAGTTTCATAAGAGAATTGCAATTGCAGCCACTCTTTTGGTGTTCTTGGCAGTCTGGATTTTGTCAGCTTCGATTTTTATCTCAACAATCATTATATTCCCTTTGCTTTGTTTGGCAGCTTATGAGTGGGTTGCCCTAGCTCATCAATCCAAGATATAACAATATGATGAAAACAACGCTTGGTTTAAAAAAGCACGAGTTACTTTTTATTATTAATGGTAGGCAATAAGAAAATTAACCCGGTCCCTTTTCGCGTGAAATACTGCAGAATGGTCCGTGGCATGTTTTTCCGGCGTTAGTGCTGGTCTCAGGTTGCTTTATAAGTACAATTCATTATGCAAACTCTTAAACAAATCGTCCACGATATCGATGATCATCTGACCGACCAGGCTACCTTTAACCAAAAAAATAACCTACGACAGACTAATGGGTAACCCCTTTTTCGTTCCTTTTTCCGTTCTTATGCGGTAACCATACTTGCTGGACGTAAATCAACATGGTTCAGTTAAAGTACTTCGGCGACAGTAGAGATTATTTCAAATATGACTTGATAACACACCTGTTAACGGACGGTGTAATATCAAATTACGCATTCGTACCAATGCTCACGAATCATCGCGTTGATGGTGAAGGCAATAAAACATCCAAGCACATCAGAGGGAAATCTAAAGAATTATTGTCTTTTATTGAAAAATGTGACTCGAAATCCCTTGAACATTGGGAGCTTTGGTTAAAACCGCATATTGAATCGTACGTTACAGTCCATCCCGTGAACGAGATGTTTTTTGAGGATGCTACGAGAAAGGAATATTGGGCCTCTTTTGAGACTGTAATAAAAACAAGAAATGCACTTATTTTTGTGGATCCAGATACTGGCCTAGAAACTGGTAGTCCTTCCTATCTTGAAAAAATGGGGAGAGAAAAATACATCCTGAACGGAGAGCTTGCGAAACTTGCTCAAGCACTTGACGTTTCATCAGTGCTGATGATTTATCAGCATTTGCAAAACAATAAGCATAAACACAAAATGTCTGTGCATAAGAAGCTCAAACAGGTAATTAAAGCTTCTGGGAGCTCTTTAGTACTGGCCTATCGAGAAGATGATTTGGCATTTTTGTTTATCACAAAAAATGAAGCCATGTTTTCGCAGTTATGCAAACTTTTGGAGAGTTATCATGAAAGCAGTGGTCATGTTTACAAGTCAATACATTATGAGTTTAACAAATAGCTCCAGTTTAGGCGCTTATGAGTGGGTTAACCTAGCTCATCCATCGAAGATATAACAATATGATGAAAACAACCCTTGGTCTAAAAAAAGCTGGAATTATTTTTTAAAGTTAATGGTAGGCGATAAGAAAAGTAATTTAATCCCTTTTCGTGCCTTTTGCAAAGTGTGAATAGGTAAAATAAACGCCCTTTATTTTTTTTATTCTACATCAGGGCTGGCGAGTGTATTCGGACTATCGTTATTTTCTTCCACCCAATCGGAAATCGCGTGCCACGCGGCAGCCACAGCTGCTTGCTCGGCCTTTGGAAGCACTTCCTTCTTCCCATACTCTGAGACGTTTCGCATCTCGCTGACCACACGCATTAGCGCCGCAATCTCGCGAGGTACTCGTCCGGCCATAGTAAGACTATTGATGCGGGCGGCGACGCCCCGGGGATACTTGTCTTGTTTGCCCTCACCTTCGAGCTGCTTAAGTAGCCGTACCAATTGCCCTCGCCAATCCCGCAATGTGGTGATTGTAACATCCTGTTGACAAGTGTTTTCTCTCTGCGCGGTGATAGTCTCAGTAGCCGCTGGCGTACCTAACGGCTCCTCGATCTCTATAGAAACACGAACACCTTTTACAATCCAGTCTGGAGGGAGAGGATCTCGACAAACAAGTGTTGCATGCTCGTCATTGGCAACAACAAATTCCCAGGATGTATGTTCGACATAACCGGTAGGGTCGCGTAAGACAATCCTCGCGCCACGGCGGTAGCCGAGCTGGGCAAGCTTCAAACCGGCCACCATGACCTGCGCACCATTGCGATGAGATACAGTGTGTTCGACAATAATCATGTTTAAGATTATACGAATTAGCGATTCCCTTTGCTAGTCAAATTTCGGTGCCGGAATAGAGAGAGCGAGGGGGGGAGGGGGGACAGGCATAAGCGCCAACTTAGTGCCTTTTCTATGGCGCGTTTATGGCTTTATTCGTCAGATCGGTATGGGTTGTCGACATCCAGATTATATGGATGTAGTGCTACGCATTGCCATCCGTGGCCCTAGATTCCGCCAATCCCTGGCGGAATGACGCGTTCCTTCGTTAAGTTGGCGCTTATGAGGCTAATGGCCCCCTCCTCTGCCGGAATGCTTTCAAAGACTTTAAACATTCAGCCGACTCGATCAAATCACAATACTCAAATTTAAACGACCAACGGCTTAACTTTGAATAATCCCGACGTGCGCTGGCAACAATGGTTTGTCAGCTATAGAAAAGCCTTGTCTCAACTGAAAGAGGCCGTCGAACTTAGTCGGCAAAGACCATTATCGAAGCTTGAAAAACAAGGCGTCATACAAACTTTCGAATTCACGCACGAATTGGCCTGGAACGTACCCAAGGATTTTCTCGAAGACCAAGGCAATCATCGACGATTATTTCCCGTTGTTCTAAAACCTGCAGGCAGAAATGCAAAACTATCTCGTATGAATGGGTAAATAGCCGCTAGCTTGGGCTTAAGCCAAGCTACGCTCGATAAACTCAACGGCGTTTTCAATCAACATCCTGCCATCGATTCAGTGATCGTTTACACATCGTGCGCCAAGGCAACTACGAAAGAGGTTTCGATATTGATTTGACGATCAAAGACCGATTGCTCGACTTCGCTGATTTGATGCCACTAGAAGATCGGATCGACGACCTTTTTCTTCCTTTCACAGTGGACGTATACCAATACTCTGCGCTGAACAATGCTGATCGACCATATCAATCGGATTTACGACAGCAATGCGAAGACCGGGAGCCTGAGCGTCAAAATTAGCGTAACCGGCGATCTTGATCGTTCTATGATGAAGCCCGGACTGGGAAAATGGCCGGCTGGGATTAAACAAATCGAAACGTCCATGATAGGATAATTCGTATTAATTAGGCCCCAACCGTGGGTCCAGCGGCTCATGCCGCATTCCCGACGCCAAAAAAATAACGGAAGTTCGCCGACAACTCGATGAATCAGCAACAAATCAAACAACTCGAAACCGAACTCTGGGCCAGCGCCGACAATCTGCGGGCCAATTCCAAACTGACGGCGGCGGAATACAAAGACCCGGTGCTAGGTTTGATCTTGCTGCGCTATGCGCAAAACCGCTACGAGCAAGCCAAGGTTGCCATTGAAGCCGCCATGCCGGAAACTCCGCGCGGCAAACTCAAGCCAACCAAAGAACACTTCTTGGCGGCGGGAGCCATGCTGGTTCCCGAACAATCGCAATACGACTATCTCGCCAATCTGCCCGAAGGCGTCGGCATTTGCGAAGCCTTGAATACCGCGATGCGGCTGATCGAGGAGGAATACCCCGATCTGGCCGGCATTTTGCCGAAAAATTATCAGGAGCTGGACCCGGATTTACTGCGCGAACTCATTCGGGTATTCAACAAGGATTCGGTCAAAAACCTTAGCGGGGACGTATTCGGCCGTATCTACGAATATTTTTTGATGAAGTTCTCGATGAGCGGGGCCGGCGCTCAGGAAGGCGGCGAATTCTTTACCCCACCCTCGTTGGTGCAATTGATCGTCAACCTGATTCAACCCGACCACGGCATCATTCACGATCCGGCCTGCGGTTCCGGCGGCATGTTCGTGCAAACCGGCCACTTTATCGAAGAGCACGGCGGCAAAAGCGTCAACGAAACCATCAAATGCTACGGTACCGAGTTAAAGTCCAACAATGCCAAATTGGCAAAGATGAACTTGGCGATCCACGGTATCGAAGGCAAGGTCATCGAAAGCAACAGCTTTTACTCCGACCCGCACGACCTGATCGGCCAATGCGACTTCGTGATGGCCAATCCGCCGTTCAACGTCAACAAGGTCGATAAAGACAAGGACTACGTCAAGACCGACCCTCGCCTGTTTAAAGAGGTCGGCATCCCAAAAGCCGACAACGGCAACTATCTGTGGATACAGTATTTTTACCACTATCTAAACGCCACGGGCCGCGCCGGCTTCGTCATGGCCAGCTCGGCCACCGACGCCGGCAACACCGAAAAAGCCATCCGCCAAAGACTGATAGCAACCGGCGCGGTGGATTGCATCGTTTCGGTGGGTAATAATTTTTTCTACACCCGCTCGCTGCCTTGTCATGTCTGGTTTCTGGATCGCGGCAAACGCGAAGAAAACCGCGACAAAATCCTGATGATCGATGCGCGCAACACCTTCCGCAAAGTCACGACCACGATCAACGACTATTCACCCGGCCAGTTGCTGACCTTTGCCGCGATCATGAACGCCTATCGCGGCGATTCAGATGCCATAAGCAACGCGGTCATACAATTGCAAGCCCAGGCGATTGAACAAGCCGCTAATCTGATAGAGGCCGTCAACGAGTTACGGCAACAGTGTGCCGGCGCCATGTTTAACAACACTGCGTTGAACTTTAAGGCCGCACAGCTTGAATTGGCGCAATGCATCATCCTGGCTAAGGATGCCGATTACGCCACTTGCCATGCCCTATTGCAAACCTTTGAAAACCCTGCGCCACGGCTGGCGGCTTTGCTGGAAAGCTATAAAACCCAACTGGATACGGCCAAAAAAGCGCTGGATAAAAAAGACAGCGCCGGCAAAAAACGATTGGATGAGCAAGGCAAACTGCTGCGCGAATTGAACGCCGCGATCAACGCCTATCAAATCCAGTATTGCAAAAGCCAGGTCGGCGAACCGTTGCACGATTACAAGCAAGCCTTGAAAGACTGGCATCATTTGACCCAATACTTTCCCGACGGCCGTTACGCCGATGTCGAAGGCTTGTGTAAGATCGTCGATTTGGCCGAAGTCGAGGAAAACGATTACAGCCTAACGCCGGGGCGGTATGTGGGATACAGCATACAGGTGGATAAGGAGTTTGATTATCAAACGAGGGTTAATGAAATAAATTCAGAACTTTGTTTGCTGAATACACAAGCAAACAAGATGATACAAAATATTACAACTCTGAAGCTATGATTCGACAACAGCTTTTAAAGTCACAAACCTGTGTTTGGAACAAACATACTCTAGGTGAACTTTGTGAGGAATATGGGGGAATCATACAAACAGGTCCTTTTGGTTCCCAGCTTCATCAGCACGATTATGTTGATAAAGGAACTCCTGTCTTGATGCCAAAAGATATTGTTAATTATCAGATAAATTTAGAATCGGTGGCTCGAATTTCTGATGATAATGTACAAAGGCTTGTAAGGCATAAATTGAATGTCGGTGACTTGTTACTTCCAAGGCGAGGTGAAGTTAGTAAAAATGTTTTAATTTCAGAGAAGGAAGCAGGATTTATTTGCGGGACTGGCTGTTTGAAAATTACCCCTCCAAATGTAATTTTTCCTAGTTTCTTTAAATATTATTTGCGAACCAGTTATATGATCGATTGGCTGGAAAGCAATGCTGTAGGCGCTACTATGTTAAATCTAAGTAGTGCTATTCTTTATAAGCTCCCTGTAATTCTGCCTCCATATGAGGTTCAGCAAAAAATTGCCGTCATTCTGTCCGCCTACGACGACCTGATTGAAAACAACTTAAAACGCATCAAGCTGCTGGAAGAAATGGCGCAAATTACCTACGAAGAATGGTTTGTGCGCCTGAAATTCCCCGGCCACGAAACCACACCGGTAGATTCGGTGACGGGGTTACCGGAGGGATGGGAAAAATCAACGCTTGGAAAATGTTGCACTCTTGTCATGGGACAAAGCCCTAAATCCGAATTCTACAACTTCGAAAAAGAGGGCTTGCCTTTTCATCAAGGCGTAAAAGACTATGGTTATCGGTTTCCAGAAAATACTTGCTGGAGCACCGATGGTTCAAGAATAGCTAAGGCTAATGATATTCTTTTTAGTGTTAGAGCCCCGGTCGGTCGTTTAAATCTAGCAATTGAAGACATTATTTTGGGTCGTGGTTTATCTGCTATTAGGCATAAAAACGGTTCCCAGTCTTTTCTTTTTTACCAGCTAAAGAAAGTTTTTTTTCAAGAGGATATGTTGGGTGGAGGCGCTATTTTTGCCTCAGTGACTAAAGAAGATATGTTACGCATTGAGTTATTAAAGCCGGATAGACGAACTGAAACAGAATTTAATCAATTTGCAGCAGCAATTGATAAGGCAATTGAAAATTTGTACTTGCAAAACCGGCTCCTCAAAGAAGCCCGAGACATCCTGCTGCCGCGTCTGATGACCGGCATGATCGATGTCGAGCAGTTGGATTTGCCTGAGCCATTAGGTGAATTGTCATCAAATCTGACACAAGAGCCGCAAGCCGCATGAGCCTTCTCTATTTGAATCTAGTCATGTTTAACGTCCCGGGATTGATGCCTCGATGATAAAACCCTGGATCAGCAAAGCCATCGCATACCTGCAAAGCAGCCTGTCGCCTGTGCCGCAAGAATTGAACGAACTGGACTGGAAATCCAACCTATCGCCGAAAAAAGACAAGCTGTGCCAGCACTTATGCGCCTTCGCCAATCTACCGGGCGGCGGATTTCTAATATTTGGTATTGAAGATAAAACCGGCACCCCGGCCGGTGTAGATAAGAAGGTTGCCGACAAAATTGTCGAACAACTGGCAAACCTTTGCCGTGCCGGCGTGGAGCCGTTGGTGAGCATGGATCATTCGATGGAACTGTTCGATGGCTGCCCGTTGTTGTTTGTATATATCAAGGAAAGCGCGGTTAAGCCAGTCCACCTGTTCCATAAGAGCATCGAGGACAGTTTTATTCGAAGCGGCGGAACTACTCGCCCGGCGTCGCGTTTGGATGTGGCGGCTTTGCTGTTGAACAGCAAAACCCCGGTTTTTGAAGAATTACACGCTTCGACCCTGAAGAACGCTACAGAAGTGATGACTTTGCTGGACATTGCCGGGATTCATGCTTTGTTGAAAAAGCCGACACCGAGCAATGAAGAGGAAATCATCTACTGGCTGCAACAGGAAAAGATGATCGAAGATGTGGACGGCAAGGGCTTTTACATTACCAACTTCGGTGCATTGGCGGCTGCGCAAAACTTATCGCAATTTGATGGTTTGGCGCGTAAGGCGGTGCGGGTGATTCAGTATGAAGGCAAAACCAAAACCCAGGGCAGTAAGGAGTTTCCGGATAATAAGGGCTATGCCATTGGTTTTGAAGAGTTGATTCAGTTTTTGAAAGGCATTTTACCGGGCAGCGAGGTGATTAGACATGCGTTGCGAACCGATGCGTCGATTTATCCGGAAATCGCGTTGCGCGAGTTGATCGCCAATGCGCTGATCCATCAAGATTTTACGATTCGTGGCAGTGGGCCAATGATTGAGGTTTTTTCGGATCGAATCGAAATATCCAGTCCTGGTAAGCTGTTACCGGGTAAGAAAATCGATCGCTTGATCCGGGCAACGCCGGAATCGCGCAACGAAGTATTGGCCGCTGCATTCAGACGTTTTAATATTTGCGAGGAACGCGGTTCTGGTTTTGAGAAGGCCATTACCGCGATTGAGTTATTCGGCTTGCCACCGTTGAAGGTGGAAGAAACCGACAGTTCTTTTAAAGTCATCATGTACAGCCCTAAGACTTTTGCTGAAATGACAAGGGAAGAACGGATCGAGGCTTGTTATCAGCACAGCATCATTCAATACTACGGGGCAGGCGGAATGAACAATACCTCGTTAAGAAAGCGTTTTGGTATGCATGATAAGCAAAGTCCGCAGATTTCTTTGCTTATCAAGGAAGCTGTGAATGCAGGCAAGATAAAGATTAAAGATCCGGAAAGCTCGAAAAAATTTGCGGTGTACTTGCCGTATTGGGTTTGAGGTTTAACGGCTACAGCAGACAAAGTAGCTACTAATGTCGCGTTCTTATTTAACTGTAATTCGGAAAATTTCTAATAATGGTTAAATATCAATGATTTGTTATTTAACTGTAATTCGGAAAATGTATGATAGTAGATAAAAATCGATGTCTTGTTTTTATTTGTTAAAGATAGGAGCTTAAATGATGAAGTTGTTGGTTGCTACTACTGGATTCTTATTTAACTGTAATTCGGAAAATTTTTGATAGTACAGAAAAAACAATAGCTTATTATTTATCTGCCAAAGATAGTAGCTCAGATAATGAAGTAGTTGCTGCTATCTACTAGTAACTATTCAGTCCCCCGGAAATTATCGTTCCCACGCTCTGCGTGGGAACGCCTGAGTACCGCTCCAGCGGTACGAGACGCTAGAGCGTCTCGGTTTTCATTCCCACGCCGGAGCGTGGGAACGATAGGGGGTGTGAATAATTACATCTACTACTACATTTTAATTTAACTGTAATTCGGAAATTCAGCAATAGTTATTAAAAATCAGATACTTGCTATTTATCTGATAAATTTGGAAGTCAAGGCGGCGTAATAGACTTAAAACTCATCGCTTAACATAATTGACCAAGACTCAAAAAACTTAGCTAATCTTGTATTTTTTAAAGGGATAACTATTTTCTGCAATGAGCTACGAATATTCGGAAGACGGCCTGATTGAGACCGCGACACAAGAGGCGCTGGAGGATCTAGGCTGGACGGTGGTTACGGCCTGGCAAAATGAGTCGCTGGCAACTCAGGCCGACCGTAGCGACGGTTTGCTGGGGCGGCTGAATAAATCCGAAGTGATTCTGGAGCGCTATCTGTTACAGGCGCTACGGACATCGAATCCCGATGTACCGGAAGCCGCTTATCAACAAGCGGTGAATGTGCTGAAGGAATCAGCGGCGGACAAGCATCCGGCAGCGATTAACAAGGATAAACATGATCTTCTGGTCAAAGGCGTTCCGATCAGTTATCAGGACGAGAAAGGGGTATTGCAGAAAAAATGCTTGAAGGTCTTTGATTTTGACGACCCGGCGAACAATCATTTTCTAGCCGTCAGGCAATTTGAGGTAGTGGGCAAATTGTATAACCGCCGCCCCGATGTCGTGGGGTTTGTGAACGGCATTCCACTGGTGTTTTTTGAATTGAAAGCCCATCACACCGATTTACGCCATGCGTTTGACAATAATCTCTCCGACTATAAAGACACCATCCCCGAAATCCTGCATTGCAACGCGTTTATCATTCTGAGCAATGGCGCCGATAGCCGGGTCGGTACGCTGACCAGTCCGTATAAGTTTTTTATGGAATGGAAGCGCATCGAGGAGGAGGACGAAGGCGTGGTGAGCCTCGATACGTTGCTGCGCGGTACTTGTGCGCCGCATCGTTTGCTGGATTTGTTCGAGAATTTTTTATTGTTCGATGGCGAAGGGTCCGAAGTCACCAAGATCATGGCCAAAAACCATCAGTTCATCGGCGTCAACAAGGTCATCGCTCGATCGGCCCATATTGAAGCGCTAAAAGGTAAGTTGGGCGTGTTTTGGCATACTCAGGGTTCCGGCAAGTCCTATTCGATGGTGTTTCTGTGTCAAAAAATTCTGCGTAAGTTGGGCGGCAGTTACACGTTTTTGTTGGTTGTGGATAGAACCGAGCTGGAAAATCAGCTTTACGACACTTTCAGCAGCGTGGGCGCGGTCACCGAGGATAATGTACGCGCCAAGAGCCGCGACCATTTACGTGAATTATTGACCGAAAATCATCGTTACGTGTTCACGTTGATTCACAAGTTCTCGATCGATCCCAAGAAGGAAACGGACTACCCTCTGATTACCGATCGCCCCAATATCATTGTAATTTCCGACGAGGCGCACCGGACTCAAGGCGGCGCTTTTGCCGGCAACATGCGTTTCAAAGGTATTCCCAACGCCTCTTATCTGGGCTTTACCGGTACGCCGATCATTAAAAACGAACTGGAACTGACCCGAAATATTTTCGGCGAGTATGTTTCGGTGTATGACTTTAAGCGGGCGATCGTCGATGGCGCAACGCTACCGCTGCGTTATTTGAATCGCGGCGAAAAGCTGGGTATCGAAAACCCCGATCTGGACGAACGCATGTCCGATATCATCGATGATGCCGAGCTGAATGACGATCAGCGGCGAAAACTGGAACGGGAGTTTAAACGGGATTATCCGATTTTAACGTCCGAGCGACGATTGGATACGATCGCCAGGGATTTAGTATGGCATTTCAATGACCGCGGCTATCAAGGCAAAGCGATGTTTGTGGCGCTGGATAAACCGACTGCCGTGCGGATGCACGACTTGGTTATGAAATATTGGCCGGAATATGTCGCCGAACTGAAACAGCGCATTGCCGATGCCGACGATCAGCAAGAAGAGCTGAAACTCAAGCATCATTTAAAACGGGTTGAAGCGACCGAAGTGTGCGTGGTGGTTAGTCCCGAACAAAATGAAGTTCGGAAATTCGCCAAATTGGGCCTGGATATTGAGCCGCACCGCAAAAAAATGGTCGAGCGCGATTTGGAAACCGAATTCAAGGATGACGAAAATCCTTTTCGTTTAGTGATAGTTTGCGCGATGTGGATTACCGGGTTTGATGTGCCGAGTGTCTCAACGGTGTATCTGGACAAGCCGATCAAAGGGCATACGCTGATGCAAACCATCACGCGCGCCAATCGAGTTTATGACGATGAAAAGGAAAACGGTTTGATTGTCGATTACGGCAATGTATACAAACAACTGGAAAAAGCCTATTCGGTCTATGGCGAGGGCGGCGCTAGAGGTAAACGCAAAAACGGCGATGAGGAAAATGACTCGGGCCGGCCCTTGGAAAAGCTGGTTGCAATGGCCGACGAGTTAGCCGATGCTATTTTAACGGTACGTCAATTCTTGCAGAACGTAGCGTTCGACTTGGATAAGTTGTTGCTTGCCGAAACCGCCATGGAGAGGTTGAGCCAATTAAAACAAGCAACCAATGCCGTGTGTTTGAATGCAACCATGCGGAGTCGATTCGAAGTTGCGGCGCGCGATGTTTTTAGAAAATACAAGGCGTTGTACCCAGAACCCGAAGTCAAACCTTTTGTTCAGGCTTTTAACGCGATTGAAGCGATCTACGAGCAGTTGAATCAGAAAACCAAGCTGGCCGATATTTCCGATGTCATCCGCAGGCTGCAACAGGAAGTCGATATTAGCGTCAACGTTCGAGACAATGAAATCCGCGATAACGATTTTGTCGATTTGAGCCGCTTGGATTTCGATAAGCTTCGGGCGGCGTTTGCCAAATCGAAGCAAAAAAATGCGGTGGTGTTCGATCTGCAAGCAGCGATTCAAAAAAAACTGGAGCAAATGGTTCAGCAGAACCCACTTCGTTTGGAATTTTACGAAAAATATAAAGCCATCATTGCCGAATATAACCAAGGCAAGGACATTCAATCCGTTCAAAAAGCATTCGACGATCTGAATGATTTCATGCAAAACGGGCTGATGCCGGAAACGGAAAGAGCGATGCGCGAGGGTTTGGATGAAGAAACTTTGGCGATTTTCGATTTACTGAAAAAACCGGAGTTGACTCGAGTGGAAGAGCAAAAAGTTAAAGAAGTTGCTAAAACGACGTTGGCGACCTTGAAAGCGGAAAAATTGAAAATCGAGCGTTGGCGCGAAAGCACCCAAGTCGCCGCGCAAGTGAAAACCTTGATCGATCACAGTTTACAGTGGTTGCCGCAAGAGACTTACCCGGATGAGGAAGTGGATATGAAAAGTTTACTGGTTTATCAGCATATCTACGCTAATTATCAAGGTGCGGGCGAAAGTCGCTACGGGCATTTTTGAAAACTGAAAATCTCTCACTCCCAAGCTCTAGTTCTCGCCGTTATACACAAGTATAAATATACCTACTTGCACAAAACGGAGCGACCGAGCGCTAGGTCTTCCGAAAAGGCTATTGGTGTTGGCATTAGCGGCTTCGATAGTCGCGACGTAGGCGTCGCTCCTACAGCGCTTGTAACCCTTTGTGGGAGCGATCCCCAGATCGCGATTTCGAGGCCGCGAGTGTTAAGCGACAAAAAATGGTATCGAGGCCTCATTGGCTAAGATTGCAAAAGGGTAATTCATGACTTATGTATAACGATGAGAGCTCTAGTTTGGAAGTGTATATAGCCCAAGCTCCGTTTGGCGTTTGTACAAGCAGAGCTTGACGGTAGGCGTTCCCAAGCTGGAGCTTGGGAACGAGACAACGAAATCCGAAGTTGCAGTACAGTTTCGTTTTACGACGGTTTGCCGTCAATGCGCCATTGCGTTTGATCGCGGCTCGGCAAGTGCCGGTCTCGATCGTAAGGAGGTTCTTCATGCGGAGGCATGATATCTTCCGGCCAATCTTGCGCCCAGCGGTGTCGTTCTTCTTCATCCGCATAATAACGCAGGTATAGCTCAATATCCGTTTCGCTGCCGCTGCCCAATATGTCGATATGAAAGGCCGAGTCGTTGTCTAACGGCATGACCGGACCTTCCTCGCGCAACACGTCATGCCAAAGTATTTCGTAGAGTTCGCGGTCGTTAAGGTGATCCGTGCTGTAGAGAAACATGCGCAGCATCGCTAGACCATTAATGACCTCCCACAATTTGGCGCTGAGTTGCGTATCGTTCAACTGTTCCGGGTTCGGTAAGGTGACGCCGCATTGCAACAGTAAGTTGAAGGTCGCTACCCATTTCGTATCCTCGTACGCATCGATATAGCCCATAAACTTCTTATTCAAGGCTTCGGACCACTCGTCCATTTCACCGGATATGAACCCTTCATTGATGAATTCATCGGCGCGGCGTTGCAAATCCTGCCGCGTTTCTTGATTTTCGTCGTTTTTTTGCTTCTTCGCGGTTTTTTTAGGCATCGCGGCCTCCTTAAAATAAAGTCGGTCAAAAACGTTTTCATGATGCGGATGTGGTTCGCCATTTCTCTTGTTTCAAGATTTCAGCACAGGCTTATGCCGAGACATTATGTATGCCCCTCTTCAGGTTATGCAACCTTGCGGCATTTGCCAACTTTACTCCCTTTATAGTCAAAAATTAGTTAATTTTATAAGGGTATGGGGGGCCTAGCGAGGATGTCGGCAGCAGGGCAGATTTTTGCTCCTGCAAAATCTGCATTCACGCCATTCCTGGCGTTCGATTGCTGCCGTCAAGCCCCCATGGAAGGGTTCACGGCGGTCCTCGATAGACGCATCCCATACCTTATATTTTTAGACGGTTTTTCAATCAAAAAGGAATAGTATGCATTTCCAGGCTGGATCAGTGGGAACGAAGAATTTATATCCGTCGTAGATCAAAATTCGGCGCCTGAGTGTCCGCTAAAGGACTATGGAATTTAGGTGCTAGGTTTACAGCGTCATTTCACGGGCCCCCGGTGCCGAATTTTGATCTACGGGTATAACGACAATAGTATCCGAGATTTAAGACTCGCCTTATCAATCCAAGCCGATTTGATAGACCACTTCTTCCGGATCGCTGAGCTTGCCGTTGATCGCATCGACTTCAACTTCAAGCAGCTTGCCGTCGGCGGTTTTGATATCGAACTCATAGGCAACGCCGTCGTTCGCTTCTATTTCGTATTCGATTTTCATGAGGCTGCCCGGATATTTATCCAAAGCCGTTTTTAATGCCGCATCCAATCTGACTTTAGCCTTAGAAGTAAATTCCGGATCGTCGACCGCGACTTCGCGCTCGGTTTCGATTATTTTACCGCTTGCGGCATCGCATTCGACTTCCCAGTGCTTACCGTCCTTGCCGTGAATATCCAATTCATATTGAGGCTTACCATCTTCGATTTCGGCCCTCATCGTGACTATATCGCCGGGATGGGCATCGAGCGCCGATTTCACGCAACTATCGATAGGTCCTTTGTGATGTTCGAATTGCGCATAAGCGGCTGGAGCAACGAAAAACGGTGCCAGCAACGCAATTATCATTTTCTTGTTCATAATCATTCTCCTTGCTATATGATCGAGTTCTATAAACATACAGAACTTCAACTCGATTATAGTCCTCGTCTATCTGACTCTACAATAGTTCCAGAGTTGTTTTTTGAACTTAAACTTGATATCGCTTGCATCACTGAATACACTAAATAAATCAATGCGGATCAATTAATAAAAAAAGACTATAATTGTTTGTTTTGTTTTAATCGAGGATAAAAAAATGGCCCAAAACTGGATAGCTCCTTCCATTCTCTCTGCCGATTTCGCCCGCTTAGGCGAAGAAGTCGATAACGTTTTAGCGGCCGGCGCCGATGTTGTCCATTTTGATGTCATGGACAATCATTTCGTACCCAATTTAACGATCGGCCCATTGGTTTGCGAAGCATTAAGAAATCATGGCGTTACCGCTCCGATCGACGTGCATTTGATGATCGATCCGGTCGATCGAATCATCCCGGACTTCGCTAAAGCTGGCGCCAGCTATATTACCTTCCATCCTGAGGCTTCGGTTCATCTGGATAGAACCTTGCAATTGATCAAAGACCAAGGTTGTAAAGCCGGCTTGGTATTCAACCCGTCGACTTCGCTGCATTATCTGGATCATGTGATGGATAAACTCGACATGATCTTATTGATGTCGGTCAACCCGGGCTTCGGCGGACAATCGTTTTTGCCGTCGGCATTAACCAAACTGCGCGATGCAAGAAAACGAATCGATGAAAGTGGCTTCGATATTCGTTTGGAAATCGACGGCGGCGTCAAAGTCGACAATATCCGTGATATCAAAGCGGCAGGCGCCGATACCTTCGTTGCCGGTTCGGCGATTTTTGGCAAACCGGACTACAAAGCAGTCATCGATCAAATGCGCGCCGAAATTGCAAAAGCCGAGTAAAAACGACTTTTTCTATACCTATCGTCGTAGATCAAAATTCAGCGCCGGGGTGCCCGACAAAGGACGCCGTAAATACGTCCATGTAGGCTCTATGCCAGCTCCTTGCTGGCAAAAGACACCCCGGCGCCTCCTCGGGCACTACCGAAATTTGAAGTGCGAAAGGTATATTCCCCTACCCAAGCCAAGCGCGGCAAGATTTAATTTACCCTTGTCGCGCTTGCACCCAGTAAATCTGATTGGCTTCCAACGGCAAACTGCAATCCGGATTGCTAGGTCTAATTCTCGGCGTATAATCGCTTATCGGCCTGGTTTTCGGTATTGTCGCAGTGTAAATATAACCGTTTATCGCACCAGCCAACACTTGTTCTATCGCCATCGAATGAATCTCAAATCGCCCTTCGCCTGAAGATTCCGCGAATAATTCCACACAAACATCTTCCTCGCTAAGCTCCCCAAGATAAACCTGCATACTGAACGCATAGTCGTTCTCCCGGGTTTCCGCCGCCACATTATCGACGTGGATTTTAGCCCAGAGATCATCGATGCGTTTCAACCATTCGACCAACTGCTTACCCGGCTGCATATTTCCGTCCAACCTTTTGCAATAGCTTTCGGCTAGAGGTAAATAAAACTTGGACGTATACTCCCTGACCATGCGATTGGCCGAAAAATAAGGCGTCAGCGTCGCCATGCTTTCCCGCATGATAGCTAACCAGCGCCGCGGCAAGCCCTGTTGATCGCGCTCATAAAACATCGGCACGATTTCCTGTTCGAGCAGGCGGTAAAGTATCTCGGCTTGTTCGTGATCGGCTTGTTCGACCTCTTGACCATTCAATGACCAACCGACTTCGGGGCGATACGCTTCCGCCCACCAGCCGTCGAGTTCGGATAGATTCAAACCGCCGTTAACCAGAATTTTCATGCCGCTGGTCCCGCAAGCCTCCCAAGGACGTCTTGGCGTGTTGATCCAAAGGTCGACCCCTTGAACCAAATATTCGGCGGTAATCATGTCGTAGTCGCTTAAAAAAATGGCTCGCTCCCTGATTTCAGGACGGCGGATAAATTCATGCCAAGCGCGGATCAAGACTTGCCCGGGCAAATCGGCCGGATGAGCTTTGCCCGAGATAACCAATTGCACCGGCCGAACGGGATTGGTTAGTATCGCGGCCAAACGATCGGGGTCTGTCAATAGCAGGTTAGGGCGCTTATAGGTTGCAAATCGCCGGGCAAAGCCGATAATCATGACATTAGGGTCGAACAAGCGTAACACTTGATCTTTGCGCTCGGTTTTCGAGATATTGCCTTGAACATCGAGTTCCCGGTTGTATTCATCCCGGACGAACTCGACCAAGCATTTGCGGTTTTGCGCACGCAGATTCCATAACCGCTCATCCGTGACCCGCTGGAATTGTTCCGGCAAATCGCCGTATTCGCAAACCCATCGGTTTTTACCGCACAAATCGGTCCATAGTTCGTCGGCTTCCTGCGAATCCCATGCCGGAACATAGACGCCATTGGTGATATGGTCGATCGGTGTTTCTTCCGTCGGCCAATTCGGAAACAAGGGGCTGAAAATACGCCGACTGACCTCGCCATGCAAGCGGCTCACGCCATTAACCGCAGCGCTGCCGTGAATAGCCAGATAGGCCATGTTGAACGATTTATCGTAGGTTTTTAAATCCGGATTGCGGCCGAGATTTAATAAAGTTTCGATATCAATATCGAGTTTTTGCGCATAATTGCCGAGCCGTTTTCCAATCAATTCCGGACTGAAACGGTCGAAGCCGGCTTCGACCGGCGTATGCGTGGTAAACAGATTACCGGCGCGCGTGATGGTCAGCGCGGTTTTAAAGTCCAGCCCGGTTTCTTTCATTAAATCGCGGGCTCTCTCCAGTACTAAAAATGCCGCGTGTCCCTCATTCAAATGGCAAACTTCAGGCTTAATACCTAAAGCCCTCAACACTCGCCAGCCACCGATGCCCAATAAAATTTCTTGTGCCAAACGGATTTCGAGCCCGCCGCCGTACAACTCGCTGGTAATGCAACGATCGACCGGATGATTGACCGGATCGTTACTGTCCAGTAGATAAAGCGTAATTCGACCGATTTGCGCTTGCCACACCCTAATCCACAATTTAGACGGCGTATTGAGTTTTATCCGCAACCATTCACCGTTATCCTTGCGAACCGGACAAATCGGTAAATCACCGGTATCGGCATTAGGATATAGCGCGATTTGATTGCCGTCATCGTCGAAAGCTTGACGAAAATAGCCGTTTTGATACAACAAACCAACACCCACGAGGGGAATGCCCAAATCATTGGTGGCCTTTAAATGATCGCCGGCCAATAAACCCAAGCCGCCGGAATAAATGGGCAAAGCTTCGCTAAGGCCGAACTCCATACTGAAATAGGCGATTTGCGTTAGCTTAGTGTTTTGTTCGATTTCGTTCTGGAACCAGCGAGGTTCGGCCCGTGAGGCGCGATGCTCTGCCACGATGCTCTGCAGTTTTTGGCAAAATTGTTCATTATTGGCAAGCTCCTGCAACAGACTCGCCGAACAGGCTTGCAACACTAGCCATGGATTACGGGATTGCTCCCATAAGGAGCTATTCAATCGATGCCAGATTTCGTCGGCCCGGTGACTCCAGGAAAAATTACAATCCAAGGCCAATTCGGATAAGCCATCCAGTTTTTGACTCAATTCGGGCGTAAAAAAACGAGGTGCGGTCATCAGCTTTCTCCTGTAAAAATACGAGTATGCCCTTAGCAAACCGAGTTTCGTAATGCGATGAGCATAAAGCAGCGTCGCAATTTTTCTATTGTCGCTTTGAATTATGACAGCATTGAGGCCTCTCTATTCCTAGAGAACTTCAACTTTCGTCGTTGATTCGAGGGCATCATCATTTGAGTAGCAAAGAACCTAATGATTATCACAACAAAAAAACGGTCCCCAAACCCAAAAAAGCAACAAAACCGACAACATCGGTCACGGTTGTTAGTATGACCGAACCGGATAAGGCCGGGTCGATATCGAGCTTATCCAAGACCAATGGAATTACGACGCCTGCAAAAGCTGCAATGATAATATTCACGACAATCGCGGTCGCAATCACCGAACCGATAGACAGGCTTCCGAACCAAATACCTGCAATAGCGCCGATCACCAAAGCCCATAACAAGCCATTGAGTATGCCGACGCTGACTTCTTTAATCAAAAGCGGCTTAAAATTCCCCTTGCTGATTTGACCCAACGCGATGCCTCTGATGATCAATGTTAAGGTCTGACTGCCGGCAATCCCGCCCATCGATGCGACAATCGGCATCAACACCGCTAATGCAACGATTTGCTGTAAAGTACCTTCAAATAAGCCGATGAACCAAGAGGCCAGAAAAGCCGTTAACAAATTGATTCCTAACCAGGTGGCTCGGCGTTTGGAGCTACGAATCACAGGAGCGAATAAATCTTCGTCTTCATCCATACCCGCAGTTGCCATCAATTGGCTTTCATATTCTTCGCGAGTAATTTCCAAAGCCAAACGCAAGGTAATTCTGCCTAATAACAGTTGATTGGCATCGATGACCGGCAATGCAGTTAGCCCCGAATGTTCCATCTTTTCCGCAGCATCGGTTAAATAACTATCCGCCGACACAGTAACAGGATCGTCAATGCATAATTCGATCAATGGCGTAAGAGGGTCCGCGGCGTACAATTTATGAACGAGAACGGTGCCGACGAAAGCACCATTACGCTGAATCAGATAAATGCAATCGGTGTACTCGGGCAGATTTTTGCGGATCAAACGCATCGCCTGTCTAACCCTTGCCGTCCTTGGCAAAATCAATAACTCATGATCGACATAGCGGCCGATTCGTTCATCGTCGTATTGCGCCGACAACTGATAATGCTTGCGCTGATTGGCATCCATATTGCCAAGCGCCGTATCGATCACCGATTCCGGCAATGTTTCCGCCAGCTCGATCAAATCCTCGGCATGTAAGCCGCTCAGCAAACTCTGCAATTCCGATTCTGCGAAGCTTTCGATGATCGTCTGTCTGGGCTCGGAACGCATGGCGACCAAAACATCGACACGATCTTCGACAGGAACCTGCTGCCAACGCTCCAAACGTTGGTGCAAGGGCAGGGATTCCAACAATAACGCCAATTCGGTACTTTCCAGTTCTTCTATGGCTTGTTCAAAAACAGTTTTTTGATCTTCATTTTCAGCTTCGTTAAGACGCTCGACCAAATGACTGATTTCTTCGTTCATTGCTGTCCTCCCTAATTGGGTCCCGCAAACGGGACTGTGTAAACGTAAAGCCAAAAAAAAGGGCCCGTCCGGGCCCTTTTCACATTATTATTCGGCTACCCATTTTAAACATATTGTTGATTATTAAAGATATTTAATACCTTGTATTTCATAAAACGACCTCTACACTCCGAAACAACCGCGCACGGCCTCGGGCGATAAACCAACCGTTCGGACGTTATTCGGCCAAAACAAGCTTGCATTGGAATTGGGTGAGCAAAAGAGAATCTGATCATCGAAATAAAAAATAACAGGCAATAGTCCTGTGTTAAATAAGCATTGAATTATGAAAGCCATTTACCGTGAATGCAATAAAAACCTCGCCTCCATGTCAATTGAACGAGTGAATTAAAAAAACCTACTGAATTCATAAGAAATTAAGAACTTTTCATGTATTGAAAAGTCAGAGCTTAAATCAATCGATCGAGAATCGCTAATACGGCCGAGAGAGCGGACGACTTTCAATCATACGACCGATTCGATGGTAAAAGTCGTCGAGACTAGCGGTAAAAACCGACCGTTCCGGCAATTGATTCGACTTGAACAAATACTGTGCACCGGTACCGCCGACCCATAACTGGATGTCTTTCGGCAACGCCTCGGCCAGATAGTTTAGGTTTTGAATCATAGCTTGTTCAGGCGGTGTATTTGCGAGACTCATCACGATAACAGAAGGCTTGAGCCGGTTTCCGGCGTTTAACAAGTCTTCCCACGGCAAATCGGGGCCAATGTAATAGCATTTACATCGCTGGCTAGCGGCCAACCAGCAGCTCAGCAATATTCCGAATTCGTGATGTTCTCCGGTCATGGTTGCAAACATCACACCGGGATTGGTTCCGGAAAATGGCTGTTCGTGATTTACCATACTTAACACGATTCGTTTAACACAGGCGGAAAATAAATGCTCTTGAGCAATTGTCAATTTACCTTCATGCCAAAGATTACCGACTTTTTCCAGAGTCGGCAAAAGAACCTCCCGGGCATAGCAAAGGGGGTCCATTGCGATCAGCGCCCTCCTAAGCAAATCTTCGCAAACATCCATGCGAAACTGCAACAGAGCATCGACAATCCGCACAAAAAACAATTCCTGATTGGCATTAGGCGCATTTCGATTGGCGTTCAACAGATTCTGTAACTCATCGTTACTCAAATCTGCGATTTTGCTGATCGTAAAACCTTGCTGAGTGACTGCCAGCAAGAGTGTCAAACGCTCGACATCTTGCTGGGTATAAAGACGCCGACCTTTGCTGTCCCTAACGGGATTAACGGTTCCGTAGCGCCTTTCCCAAGCTCTTAGTGTTTCGGTGTTTATGCCTGTGAGTGAGGTCACGGTTTTTATTGTATACATTTATGCACAGGTTTTGTTTATGATTAATGTTTGACAAACATTGTACTCAGGAGTAATGTTTAATCCAAGCTTTAGTTGATTCAACAAAGTATTTACTCAGGGTATATAACCAGTTACCTGGTAAGGGGCAATCCACTATGACCCAAATGAACTATTCAATGCTAAACAATCAGTACCGTTCCGGCAGTTTTCGAGGCTTTTATAAGGAAGCTTCACTTGAAACGGATCTAATGCATTCAAGGCGACCGCAAATCGACACCCTAAACAACGATTCCGATGAAATCGAATCGGAGCCTGTCGATGCCGAATTATTTGCGGAAAGCGAAGCGCTGTCCTCATCGAATGATGCAATGACATTCATGCAGAATGGAGGCGACGAGTTATTGATCCATCAGCAAAATGCATCGGTTTTGACTCCCGAGGAATTAACCTCGCTAGCTCAACAAATGGAACAAAGTCGCTTAAATTTATCGCGTTTGATGATTTATTCGGATTCCGGACTGTCGGTTGTTGCCGGCGAATTTGTTAGCGCTATCGGTGATGGCATCGACTTATCCGAACTTATCAGAAAAAACAATCTCGAACCTGTACAAAAGGACAGTCCTGCACAGGATACCGCTAAACAGCTCGCAAGCAAGTTATTAGAGTGTTTTCAACAGGTGATCGACGCCAAAGGCAACCCGCATTCAAGTACCGTATTTACCGAATGCCGACAATTACTGGACGATCTTCATCTTTTACCTAATTTCCTGCAACAAATCGTCAAGGTCTTAACTTGCCGGCTCAAGGATCGAGCACTCAACGGTGATGACTTGGAATTGCTGAAATCCGCGTCGATCGAGCAACAACGAATGATTTCCTCAAGACGTGCGATGATCAGCGGCAACCTTAGGCTAGTCACGTTCATTGCTCGTCAATATCATCATTCCTCGGTGCCGTTTACCGATTTAATTCAAGACGGAACAGTAGGGTTGATTAAGGCGGTTGACCGTTACGATTGGCGACGCTCGGTGCGCTTTTCTACTTATGCGATTTATTGGATCAAGCAAAGCATCACTCGAGGCATGGTGAGACAGGAAAAAATGGTCCGCCTGCCTTACAACATCGCGGCAAAAGCGGCCGCGGTGTTCGAAACGATGAACGATTATCTGGTCAAACACAACCAATGGCCAACCAATAAAACACTAGCCGAAATCTGCGCCTTGCCCGAAGAGGAAATCAAAGCCATCGTCAATAATTATCAACCGACCATTTCGCTCGATAACAATATCAATGATGATGAAGATTTACCGGCGATCGTCGATTCGATGGAGCAGAACCATTTTCCGCAACCGATTAATATATTGGCTAATTCGGCATTGAAAAACTGCTTGAGGAAGGCTATCCAAACCCTGCCCGAACGCGAAGCCGACATCATTAATTGCCGCTTCGGACTCGACAGCGATACCGAAATGACGCTGCAAGACATTGCCGACCGGATGTCGTTAACGCGGGAACGGGTCAGGCAAATTCAGAACAGCGCGCTATTGAAATTAAAAAATAAATTCAGCAGTGATCTAGTCGATTTTCTTGAGCCCGGTTAAACCAGATGATTTGTTTAGCATGCAAATGGATCGCCAACGTAAACATAACCAAATTAAGACCGATCGCTGAACAATACGGCATCGAGTTGGTCGATATAGGCATCTAGCGAAAGATTTGCCCGACGAAGTCAGCAGTTCGGTATTTCGCTGAATGGAAGCCGAACGTAAAAAGGCGCTAGGGAACCCGCTTACAAGGCGCGGAACTTGCAGAACAAATTAGCGAGCAGGCCGATAAGTAACGTGAAATTATTTTGGCCAACGCTTATCGTGAAGCCGAACAAATACGAGGACGTGGCGATGTCAAGTCGGCCGAGATCTATGCGGTCAGCCATGGCAAAAATGAAGAGTTTTATGCATTCCAGCGAAGCTTGAACGACTATCAAAAATCGTTCGAAAATACTCAAGATACTCTGTTATTGGAACCGAAATCAGATTTCTTCAGGTATTTTTCGAAAGAAGAATGATATCCTCATACATCTCTAAAGAGGAGTAAATTTAAATGAAATCAAATGCACTTAAAATCGTCATCTGGATAGCGGTAGGGCTTACGCTATTCACGGCATTTAGCCGAATGGGCCCGCAAAACGACAGTAACTATGCCTTGTCATACTCTGACTTTATCGAAGACATACGGGCCGGCGTCGTTGCTGAAGTCACGATTAACGGCGAGGAAATCAATGGTCGCCGGCGTAACGGGGAAAGGTTTATGACCTATAACCCTAACGATGCCAAGATGATCGACGAATTGTTGGAATACGGCGTCAAAATCAAAGTCACATCACCGCCGAAACAATCGATGCTGATGCAGATATTTATCTCATGGGCACCCATGTTACTGTTGATCGCAGTCTGGGTTTATTTCTTCCGAAGACAGCAAGGCGGCGGTATGGGCGGCCAGATGAATTTCGGTAAAAGCAAGGCGAAGTTGCTTGAGGAAAACCAAATTAAGGTCAAATTCACTGATGTTGCCGGCGTTGAAGAAGCCAAGGAAGACGTCGTCGAGATGGTCGATTTTCTGAGAGACCCCGCCAAATACGAATTCCTCGGCGGTCAGATACCGCGTGGCGTTTTGATGGTCGGTCCTCCGGGAACCGGTAAAACGCTGCTGGCTCGAGCCATTGCAGGTGAAGCGGGGGTGCCGTTCTTTTCGATATCCGGTTCGGATTTCGTTGAAATGTTTGTCGGTGTCGGTGCTTCTCGCGTTCGCGATATGTTCGAACAAGCCAAGAAACGCGCGCCGTGCATCATCTTCATCGACGAGATCGATGCGGTCGGCCGTCATCGCGGCAACGGCATGGGCGGCGGCAATGACGAACGCGAACAAACTTTGAACCAATTGCTTGTGGAAATGGACGGCTTCAACGGCAACGAAGGTATCATCGTTATCGCCGCGACCAACCGCGCCGATGTACTTGATAAAGCCTTGCTGAGACCCGGCCGATTCGACCGACAAGTCACGGTTGGCTTACCCGATATTAAAGGACGCGAGCAGATTCTCGGTGTACATATCAAAAAAGTACCGCAAGCTGCAGATGTCAACATCAACGACCTGGCCCGAGGCACGCCCGGCTTTTCCGGCGCGGAACTCGCGAATCTGATCAACGAAGCGGCTTTATTTGCGGCGCGTAAAAACAAACGCGAAGTGAACATGGAAGATCTCGACAAAGCCCGCGACAAGATGCTCATGGGTGCCGAAAGAAGAAGCATGATGATGCGCGAAGAAGATAAGTTGATGACAGCCTATCATGAAGCCGGTCATGCCATCGTCGGCCGTGTCGTTCCGGAGCACGATCCGGTTTATAAAGTTAGCATTATGCCCCGTGGCGGTGCATTAGGCATCACGATGTTCCTACCGGAACGGGATTCCTATAGCGCTAGCCGGGATAAGTTGGAAAGCCAAATAGCCAGCCTATTCGGCGGCCGCGTTGCCGAAGAAATCATTTACGGTAAGAACAAAGTAACCACCGGCGCTTCCAATGACATCGAGCGTGCCACTCAATTGGCCCGCAACATGGTAACTAAGTGGGGTCTCTCCGATCGCCTCGGACCGATGGATTATGGACCGGATCAGAATCAAGGCTATTTCGGTCCGCAAAATAAAGCGATGTCAGAACAAATGGCGCGATTAATCGACGACGAAATTCGATCGCTTGTCGACAAAAACTATGAGCGTGCCAAACAGATTCTCACCGATCGCATGGACATCCTCCATAACATGGCTGATGCATTAATGCAGTGGGAAACCATCGATAAGTTTCAAATCGATGATTTAATGAATGGCAAAAAAATTGCCCCTCCGGTACCGGAAGATGATGACAAGGACGAACAACCCCCTGTCACGGTGACGCCGGATACAACGGGCGGCAGCAATATCGGTCAAAGCGGCCTGGCAACCTAGCCGCTGACAATGTCCTCCTCTATAAAGTCCTCCTGCTCGGTTCTTTCAGGTGGACTTTTTTTTTAAGGATTTGGTGATAAATAATTTCCCTTTTTTATGGAAGGTTTGGTAACTCGATTGGCAGGTGTCGGCGGCAGGGCAGATTTTTGCTCCTCGGCAACTGCTGAGTTACAAGGATGTAACGAATGCAGAAAATGCAGGAGCATTTTTCTGCCCTGCGTTGCTCTAATACACGCCATCCATGGCGTAATGCAAAATCTGCATTCATGTCATCCATGGCAATCAGATTCCGCCGTCAAGCCTACATGGACGTATTCACGGCATCCTGCCAAGCGATTTACCGAACCCTCGACAAAGCTAATAACTCCAGGAAGTTATTGTTCACGAAACCCTAAGGATAATCTCATGAATAGTTTTGCAACAAAAAGCTTAACCAGCTTCAAATATGCGTTGGAAGCTAATTATTATGTCTCTCTGGCCGTCAGTATCGCAGCAGCAACCCTATCCTTTACGACTAACCAAGCATTTTTCGAGCTCAATACCGACCTTTACGGCCCTTTGAGTAATAACATCAAAATCATGATGATTTATATTGTACTAGCGGAATTATCGATGTTCGCCTATTGTTTCATGAAGCAAAGCTATAAAGAATTGACAGCCGCCGGTCTTTTTTTGATTTTGTTGAGTGGTGCTCTCGAGTTTTATGGTCGCGTCAATCACATTCCGATCGATCATACTTATCGACTGTTTTTTCTCTATGCCGGCCTTTCACATATCGCTTATGGTTTATTATCATTCCTACCCGTAAAACAGGAACACGACGATCAACATGTCGAGGAATCTCGATAAACAAACCGGCTAAATTTGTTGTTGCCACTCTCACTACGGAGCCCGAGTCATGAATAAATACTTCGCACGGCCACATTTGCGGCTTTCTGACGCGTTCTTTTGTCCGATAGCTGTGTTGCGAAAACAGTTACATAGCTTGCTATGCGCCTGTTTTCGCGCCTTGCTACCGAACAAAATAACATTGCCATTAAAACCGCAAATATGACCATGCGAAGTATATTACTAACAGGCGGCACCGGTTTTATCGGAACTCTTTTGACCAGACAATTGAGCGGTCAGGGTCACCAACTTACGGTACTTAGCCGGAACCCCGAACGCGTTCCGTTAATTTGCGGCCCCGGCACAAAAGGCCTGGGCAAATTCGAAGACATCACTCCGGACCAACGATTCGACGCAGTCATTAATCTAGCCGGCGCGCCAATTTTCGACAAACGATGGACAGAGGCGCAAAAACGTATTATATGGGATAGCCGCGTCGTATTGACGGATCGTTTGTTTGAAACACTGGAACGATTGGCAATAAAACCGGAAGTCTTGATAAGCGGTTCGGCGATTGGCTATTACGGCAATCAAGGCGACACGATTCTCGATGAAGAGACGCCCGCCAAAGACGATTTTTCACATCGATTATGCTCGGCTTGGGAAAACAGTGCGCTTCAAGCCGAGCAACTCGATATCAGAGTTTGTTTAATACGAACGGGTTTGGTTCTAGGTCACGGTGGGGGACTGCTACAACGTATGCTACTACCCTTCAAGCTTGGCCTGGGCGGCCGAATCGGCGCAGGCAACCAATGGATGTCTTGGATACACCGGCAAGACTGGATCAACATCGCATGCGCCATGTTGAACGACGAATCGATGCGCGGCCCATACAATGCTACGGCGCCTAACCCCGTTACCAATCGAGAGTTCACCGAAACGCTGGCCGCTTGCTTGAAACGTCCTGCCTTACTGCCGATTCCCGCTTGGGCTTTGAAGTTACTGCTCGGTGAAATGTCGGAACTAGTACTTGGCAGCCAACGCGTCATGCCATTAAGACTCATTAATGAACTAGGCTTCAGTTTTGAATATAACGACTTGCAATCGGCACTTACCGAGGCCCTGTCATCCCACCGTGATTGAATACTCTTTTTTGATCGAGAAGCCGTCTTAGAATAAGAAGTTATTTCAATGACTTATTATGCCTATGCAAATCACTACTAAGCAGGACGGGGTTTACAACCCATGCGCATCAAGCTAAAAACGGCCAACCCGCACCACGCTCTTTCCCAAGCTCCAGCTTGGGAAAGGTACTCCGGAAGCTCCAGCTTCCTGAACAGGTTACCGAAGCTGGAGCTTGGCTACCAGCATATTTTCGCCTTTTTGACCTCGATGCCATTTAATGTAACTTGGTATTCTCGGCCGTCCCTCACCTAACGCTAGGTGAGGGACGATCAGGGTATCCATCCACTGCTTGTGTCGGGCAATTTTTTTGCCTGACTATACCCGGCTTTCAAGCGGTCAATTGATTGTTCGCTATCAGAAATGGTGAACTTGACCTCATTCTTTGAATTCTGTCACTTGACGCGCATACCCGGCACAGCTCCTTGATCCGGACTCAGCAACCAAATGTCCTTGCCGCCGGGCCCGGCGGCCAGCACCATGCCTTCGGATAAGCCGAAACGCATTTTCCTCGGTTTTAAATTGGCGACGACCAGTGTCAATTTGCCGACTAGGTCTTCCGGCGCATAGGCCGATTTGATGCCGGCAAAGATATTACGTGTTTCATCGCCGATATCGACGGTCAATTGCAACAACTTGTCCGCGCCTTCGACATGTTCGGCATTGACGATGCACGCGATGCGAAGATCCAGTTTGGCAAAATCGTCGAACTCAATCGCCTCGCCGATCGGGTCGAAACGTTTCGGTTTCGGCTCCTCGAATTTTTGCAAGTTTTCCTTTGAGGCTTCAACTACCGCAGCGATCTTGTCAGAATCGACCCGAGTCATTAGCGGCCGGAACACGTCGATCTGATGATCAAGCAACGGCTCGGCCTTATCCGGCCAAGCCTCCGGTTCCAAGTTCAGAAAAATCTCGGCTTGATGCGCCATTGCCGGCACTACCGGTTTTAAATAGACAATCAATAATCTAAACAAGTTGATGCCCATCGAGCAAATTTCATGCAGCTCCTCGTCGCGGCCTTCCTCTTTCGCGATCAGCCAGGGTTTTTTCTCGTCGATATACTGATTGGCCCGATCTGCGAGTGCCATGATTTCGCGCATTGCCTTGCCGAATTCGCGCGCTTCATAACACCGTGCAATGCCTTCATTAGCCTCGATGAAATAATCGAACAGGTCTGGCTCCACGCAATGTTTCGAGAGCAAACCGTCAAAACGTTTATGAATAAAACCGGCGCAACGGCTGGCGATATTGACGACCTTACCGACTAGGTCGGAATTAACGCGCTGGGTAAAATCGTCGAAGTTTAAATCGATATCGTCGACGCCGGAACCGAGTTTCGCTGCAAAATAATACCGCAGATACTCTGGATTCAGGTGATCAAGATAAGTGCGCGCCTTAATGAAAGTGCCGCGCGATTTAGACATCTTTTCGCCATTCACTGTCAAAAAACCGTGCGCGAAGATTGCGCTCGGTGTTCTAAAGCCTGACCCTTTCAACATTGCCGGCCAGAACAAGGCGTGAAAATAAATGATGTCCTTGCCGATGAAATGATACAACTCGGCATCGCTTTCCTCGGCCCAAAAATCGTCGAAATTCAAGTCTTCCTCGCGCTCGCATAGATTTTTAAAACTAGCCATGTATCCGATCGGCGCATCGAGCCAGACATAGAAATATTTACCTGGCGCATCCGGTATTTCGAAGCCGAAATAAGGCGCATCGCGCGAGATATCCCATTCCTGCAGACCATTTTCGAGCCATTCGTTCATTTTGTTGCCGACTTCATTCTGTAAATGGCCTTCGGCTATCCATTCTCGCAACATGTTCTCAAAATCCGGTAACTTGAAGAAATAATGTAGCGATTCTTTTTCGATCGGTTTTTCGCCGGAAACGACCGATACGGCATTTTTCAATTCAGTCGGCGAATAGGTCGCGCCGCACGTCTCACAGCTGTCACCGTACTGATCCTTTGCACCGCATTTCGGACAATCGCCTTTAATGAAGCGATCAGGTAAAAACATGTTTTTGACCGGATCAAAAGCCTGCGTAATGCTACGCGATGAGATATGTCCACCCTCGCGCAAACGCTTGTAGATCAACTCGGCGAGCGACTTGTTTTCTGCAGAGTGCGTACTATGAAAATTGTCGAACGCAACGCCGAATTCGGTAAAATCGGCCAAATGCTCTTCGGCGGAGCGGGCAATTAATTGTTCGGGTGTGATGCCTTCGCTGTCAGCCCTAAGCATGATCGGGGTGCCGTGCGTATCGTCGGCACAGACAAAATAGCATTGCTGATGCCGTTGTTTCTGAAACCGTACCCAAATATCGGTTTGAATATATTCGACCATGTGTCCTAAATGAATCGGACCATTGGCATAAGGTAGGGCACTGGTAACAAGAATTTTTCTGTCTGACATGGCTTTAACCGGCGAAAATATGATGAAAACAAACACGCTATTATGGCATAAAACCTGGTTTTATTGGGACTTGCAAAACGATCAAAGCAAGATACACGTTTTATACCTTTCGCATTTCAAATTTGGGCGATGGTTCGATGCTTAAAGAGGCGCCGGTGTGATCGGAAAAGGTTTTGCTACAATGCATGTATTAACGGCGTCCTTTGACGGGCACCCCGGTGCCGAATTTCAATCTACGATGGGTGTAACCTAACAAAGAGTAGTTGGCAATGGTGTAAACCGTTCGTGCCGAGTCAAGTCGAAGCGTGAAGGATTTACAACATTTTCACCAGCTTGGTAAAGCCCCAAATGCTCTTTTTAGATTTAATTGTTAATTACTTGGATAATCTAGCCAAAACCGCTAACAGTTTTGACGTGTGATATTTCCCGCATGTCCAATTTCGTTATTGACGTATAGAATGACAGGGGCCCGCGATCCGAGTCTCGACGGATACATCCATTTGGATGTTTTTAATCGAATTATCGTAAACTGCATTACACTTGTCTCAGTAACGACTTGCATTTATTCCGCTTTATGAATCAGCCTACGACGAATATCGATGTCCTTTGCGTAGGACAAGCCACTTATGACCTTATTCTTTCGGTACCGGTTCACCCCGGCGCCGATGAAAAAGTGTTTGCCGATCGCTTTGCCGGCTGCGGTGGAGGGCCTGCCGCTAATGCCGCGATAACGGTTGCTCGGCTCGGTTTCAATGCGGCTTTTGCCGGTTATTTAGGCGATGACTTATTCGGTAACAAACATTGGCAAGAATTGCTCGATGATGGCGTCGAAACCCGTTTTGTTTTTAGAGGCAAGGCACCGACACCACTGTCTGCAATACTGGTCAAACCCGACGGCCGACGCGCACTGATCAATTACAAAGGCGCAACCCAACCCTTGCCCGCCGGTGCGATCGATTATTCGAACATCGAAACCAAGGTTATGCTGTTTGACGGTCACGAACCGAATATTTCCTTACAACTGGCGCGCTATGCAAGATACAACGGTATTCCGACCGTGCTCGACGCAGGCTCGGTACACGAGGGCAGCATCGGCTTATTGGACTTATCGGATTACTTGGTTGCTTCGGAAAAATTTGCGCTGCAATACGCCGGGGACATACCCGCCGCATTGAGTCGACTGGCGGAAATATCACCGGCTGTCGTGATCACCTTGGGCGAAAACGGCTTGATTTGGAAACGCCGTAATGAACAAGGCGAGCTGCCGGCCTATCCTGTGATCGCGATCGATAGCACAGGTGCCGGCGACGCTTTTCACGGCGCATTCGCCGCCGCATTGGCCGCAGGTCAAGACTGGCCGGATATTTTGAATTATGCCAGCGCGGCCGGTGCGCTATGTTGTACCAAGACCGGTGCCAGACCCGGATTACCGACGCAGGAAGAAGTGCAAGATTTCTTACGTTAGATTTGCTTTATTTGTTATAGCTGGATTAGCTGTTTGACATCGCTTTTTTTAAATCATAGCATGCCCGACATGCACAATCTCCGTGTCAAACGAATGCTTTCCATCCACTTTACCGATGCGAGCAGCACATGAACAAACCCGTTCTTGCCACGATTGCCCTATCGGTTCTCACGGCGCTTATTTTCATTTTTTACTGGAAAAACGAGGACTCGGCACCAGCCTTCGTCGAAACCGGTCGGCAATCTTCCGAAGAACGACAAAACGATGGTCGCCGCGGCGCCTTGGTCGACCAGATCGTCTTTACCCAGCAAGGTGATATAGGACAGGTGGTCAACCTGATCGAAAGCGGCAGCCATCATATTTTCACGCAGGCTATCACCAGCACCACGGTTTTTCAGCGTCTTCGCGATTCGAAAAACGCCGACTACGATATTTCCTACGGCAGCTCGGTGGAACTGACCCTCAATCCGACAGGCCCGCATTTCGCCAATGGCGAACTCAATCCCTTTCATGTTCCGGCGATACGCGAAGCCCTCAATCAACTGATCAACCGCCGCTATATTGCCGAAGAAATCTACGGCGGATTGGCTGTCCCACGTTTTCTCCCACTGAGCACCGCATTTCCGGACTATGCGCATTTGGCCGACGTTGCCAGAGCTTTAGAACTGCGTTATCAACACGATCCCGAAGCCGCCAAACACATCATCGATAGGGAAATGCAGTCTTTGGGCGCTCAATTCGAACAAGGCCGCTGGTGGTATCAAGACCGGCCGGTACGTTTGCGTCTATTGATCCGAACCGAAGATGCACGCAAAAATATCGGCGACTATATTGGCGCGCTGCTCGAGAATCTCGGGTTCGAAATCAGCTACCTCTATCGCACCGCCGGCGAAGCTTCACGCATTTGGCTTGCCGGCGATCCCCATGCCGGCCATTGGCATCTGTACACTGGCGGTTGGGTTGCCAGCCGGATCGAGCGCGATCTAACCGATAATTTCAGCTACTATTACACCTCCAAAGGCCGCGCCGACCCTTTATGGCAGGCTTATCGCCCTTCGGCCGAATTCGACGAGATTGCCGATCGTTTGCAACGCCGCGATTACCGCACTTGGCCTGAGCGTCGGGCTTTAATGAGCCGGGCATTGCAATTAGCGCTGGAAGATTCTGTACGGGTATGGCTGGTGGATCAAATCAATGCCTGGCCCCGGGCTCATAATGTGAGATTGGCGGTCGATCTAGCCGGCGGTGTTTCCGCCTCTGCACTGTGGCCCTATACCTTACGATTCGACGATCAAGTCGGTGGAAACATGGTCATCGGCTCGCCCGGCTTGTTAACCGAACCTTGGAATCCAGTCGCCGGCAGTAACTGGATCTTCGACCAAAAAATCATCCGCGCCCTGCAAGACCCGCCTTTGTTGCCGGACCCATTTACCGGTCTGTATTGGCCCCAGCATATCCAGTCGGCCGACGTCACAGTCCAATATGGCGTACCATTGATCATCAGTCACGATTGGCTGACGATACACCGAGCCGAAACCATAAACGTTCCCGGCAATGCCTGGATTGACTGGAATAGTCATGACATGCGCTTCATCACGGTCGCCGAAAAATACCCCGATGGCCTTGAGGCACGCGGCCGCATTCGTATTCGATATAGGGATGATTATTGGCAACGGCGCTGGCATGACGGAACTACGTTATCCCTGGCCGACTTACTGCTGCCTTGGATTCTTAGCTTCGAACGGGCCGATCCGAATAGTCCGTTATACGACAGCGCCCATGTGCCCAATTTCGAATCCTTTCAGGGTCATTTCCGTGGATGGCGTATCGTCTCGAAACAACCGCTGATCATCGACATCTATAGCGATCAAATCCATCCCGACGCCGAGGTTACGGTTGCCGACAAGAGCCCTAGCGTCTTACCTTGGCATACCTTGGCTCTGGGCATTTTAGCCGAACAAAACGAGCGTCTGGCCTTTTCCTCGCACAAAGCCGACCATCTGCAAATCGACTGGTTGAGCCTGGTGTCCGGCCCTAGCTTGCCGATCATGCAACAATTGCTCGAGTCGGCTAGGCTTGAAGGTTTTATTCCTTTTACCTCGCTGCTGAAACACTACTTGAGTCCCGACGAAGTAGAAACGCGTTACAAAGCACTAAGCGACTGGTATGCCGAACGCGGTCATTTTTGGATCGGCAATGGGCCTTTTTATCTGCATTCGGTGCATCCGCTCGAAGGCAGCATCGTGCTGCGCCGTAACGAAGATTTTCCGGACCCCGCCGACAAATGGCTGCGCTTCGCTCAACCGGAAATCCCCGAATTAGTCATGGGCGGTCCGATCCTCGTTAAAGCCGGTCAGCCTGCGACATTCGACTTGCAAGTCACATTTCAAGGAAAGCCCTATCCGCAGGACGCCATCGACGAAGTCATCTTTTTATTGTTTGACGGCGATGGCAAACTTTCGCTTAAAGGTAAGGCTGAACCGTCCGAGAACGGCATTTGGCGAGTGACTTTGACGACAAGACAAATTTCTCGACTCGGTGCTGGCGCCAATAGTCTGGAACTGGCGGTTAAATCCAACCGTATCGCGCTGCCGTCGTTCGCCTCTCACGGCTTCGCAACCTTACCCGCCGACGAATCGATTCCCGAAGGTATCGAACCATGAAACTTAGCCAAAACCCAAGTATTCCGAAGAAAGCTGAGGGATTGCTTCGCGATCTCAAACTGATGCTGTTATTGACCTGCAAACGCATTATTGCGTTGGTGCTAATGGTTTTGATCGGCGTCTATCTCACCATATTGATTGCCAACATGGGAGGGCGCGTGGACGAATTGCGCCTGGTGCAAATCCGTAGCGAAATTTCCGAAGCCGTGCGCGGCGACTTGTCTTTCCGCGAACTCGACAGCGCGGAGCGTAATCAACTGATACAACGCCGCGTAGACTTGGAAGTTCAAAGACTTAACCTGGACCGACCTTTTCTGCTGCGTAGTTTCAGTTATCTTTACCGCGCGATGCGCCTTGATCTAGGGCGCGCCGAACAGATGCACAGCGACAAGGGCTCGCGCGAAGTCCATGCCATCATCCTAGAACGCTTGCCGGCCACCTTGCTTTTATTCGGCACGGCCAATCTGTTGATTTTTTTCTTGTCCGTCTATACCGCCTTATGGCTGTCCCGGCACTACGGCAGTTTCATGGATCGTATCGTCATTGTTTTGGCTCCGACTTCAGCGGCACCGGCTTGGTTCTACGGTATTTTTTTGATTCTATGCTTCGCTTTCCTTTTGCCGATACTGCCTGCCGGCGGCATGGTGCGGGCGCCGCCGCCGGAAGACAATTGGAACTATACGCTCAGTGTTTTGAAACACATGGCTTTGCCGGTAATGGCCATGCTGCTGTCGCAAATTTTCATTTCGATCTATTCCTGGCGAACCTTCTTTTTGATTCACTCCAGCGAAGATTACGTGGAAATGGCCAGAGCAAAAGGCTTACCTTCGCGGATGATAGAGCGGCGCTATATTTTAAGGCCGACGCTGGCGCCGGTCATTACCAGTTTCATGCTGATGCTGATCAGCATGTGGAGTGGTGCGATCATTTTAGAACGAACCTTCAGCTGGCCAGGCCTTGGCACTTTGATCTTTCAAGCTATCGGCCATCATGATACGCCGGTCATCATCGGCTCGGTGGTGATCTTCGCATATTTGCTGGCCTTCTCCATCTTGGTGCTGGACATCGTGTACGGCATCGTCGATCCGCGCGTACGTATTGGAGTCTCCCGATGAGATACTGGAGCGAACGACTGTGGGAACTGCGCCGATATCCATCAGCGTTACTCGGCATGGCTATCATTTTCTGTTTAGTCGGTTTATCGATTGTTACGGTTATCGCAATACCCTATGACGAGGCCCTCGATCGTTGGCGCGGTGGAGACTATTGGCGCATGCATCCGCGAAATGCCGAACCAGTATGGCTGAATCGACTGAAAGGCGGTAATAAGCCTAAAACGTTGATTATTTCCAGCCATGACGCCGAAACCAAATCGGTGACTTTCTCCGGCGGTCGACGCTTGAGAATACCCTTACATTTCGACTATGATTTTTCCGCGTTTCCGAGTGAAATCAACTTGTTTCTGAAGTCGGAAAAGCACACCCGGGAACCCTTTGCCCGACTGACTTGGCATACCCCCGACGGGCGCGAAATACCCTTAGGAGGACGTCGTATCACGGCCAACGACCGTTTTTCGCTATCCCAGGATTGGGCATTGGAACGCCGTCTGGGCCAACTCCCCCATGTGGGTTTGCTGGCGCGGCCCGATACCGATTCCCCTGAAGTTTTGTCCGGACGCTACACGCTGGTCTTGGATGCCGTATTATTCGACGAAGCCGCCGAAATCACCGCCGAACTGGTTGTTTATGGGCGCGTTCACGGCCTCGCCGGTACTGATCATCAGCGCCGCGATTTGCTACTCGCGCTGCTGTGGGGTACGCCGATCGCGCTGGCTTTCGGCCTCTTGGCGGCTGTCGGCACGACGCTGACGACCTTAGTGATCGCAGCGGCCGGCGTCTGGTTCGGCGGGCGCCTCGATGCCACCATCCAACGACTCACCGAAATCAACATGATTTTACCGCTTTTGCCGATACTGGTCATGGTCGGAACGCTCTATTCAACCAGCATTTGGCTAATGCTGGGCGTCGTGGTGCTGCTCGGCATCTTCAGCGCCAGCGCCAAAATGTACCGGGCAATGCTGCTGCCGATACGCGAGTCTCCGTACATTCAGGCCGCGCAAGCCTACGGCGCCAGCGATAGCCGCATCATTTTGCATTACTTGGTCCCGCGCATTCTGCCGGTGCTGATTCCTACCTTCGTAACGCTGATCCCGGCCTTCGTTTTTCTGGAGGCCTCGTTGGCGGTGCTAGGGCTCGGCGATCCGGTGCTGCCGACTTGGGGCAAGGTGCTCAATGACGCGCAAAACGAAAGCGCTCTGTACAATCACTATTATTATTGGGTGCTGGCTCCGGCTTTGCTGCTGATGCTGACAGGTCTGGGTTTTGCCTTGCTCGGTTTTGCGCTGGATCGCGTGTTCAACCCCAGGCTACGGCGGATCTAATGATGACAGAACCCCTGCTCAAAGTAGAAGATCTGAGGCTTGCCTATCAAACCGAACGCGGCGTCGTCACTGCAGTAGACGGCTTGAACTTCGAAATCCGGCGTAATGAAGCGCTAGTGGTGCTTGGCGAGTCGGGCTGTGGCAAAAGCTCGTTGGCCAAGGCCCTGTTGCGGGTACTGCCGCGCAATGTCTATCAATATTCGGGCCGAGTGCTGCTTGACGGTGTCGACATCATGGCCCTAAATCCCGAGCACTTTCGCAGGGACGTTCAATGGCTGCGTATTTCTCTAGTGATGCAGGCTTCGATGAACGCCTTGAATCCGGTCGTGCGAGTCGGCGAGCAAGTGGCCGAACCGTTGTGGGTGCATCGCGGCTGGTCCCGAAATAAAGCTATGGCCCGTGCCGGTGAAGTGTTCGAGCTGGTAGGCGTCTCCGGCGATTTTCTGAAGCGCTATCCTTTCGAACTTTCCGGAGGCATGCGCCAACGGGTAGTGCTGGCGATGGCCTTGGTCGCGGAACCGGAACTGGTGATCATGGACGAGCCGACTTCGGCGTTGGACGTTCTGACGCAGGCCGGCATCATGAATCGATTGAAACGCATCAAGCGGGAACTGGGCACCAGCTTCATGCTGATTACTCACGACGTCGCCACGTCCAGCGAAATCGCCGATCGCATCGCGCTGATGTATGCGGGTCAAATCGTGGAACTTAGCAGTGCCGCGCAGTTTTTTGCAAAACCGGCCCATCCATACGGAAAGCTGTTGATGGATAGTGTCCCGCGCCTGCATCAGACCCGGCAACCCGATCACATTCCAGGTCAACCGCCGAATCTGATGCTGCTGCCTTCGGGCTGCCGTTTCGTCGATCGCTGTCCGGCCCGATTCGACCGCTGCGATGAAGACCCTATGCCGATAGCCTTATCGGAACGAAACGAAGTTCGTTGTTGGCTTTATGCGGACCCTACCGAAACAACCAACCCTCGGGAGTTGATTAAAACCCCGACTCCCGTTTTGGAAACACAGCCGTTAAGCAAAGAGGTTTTGGTTACTGCACAAGACCTGCATACCTGGTTCGAATTGAAGCAATGGGGATTTATCCGGGCGGGCTATGTCCGCGCAGTGAATGGCGTAAATTTCCATCTCTATCGCGGCGAGGCGGTTGCCTTCGTCGGCGAAAGCGGTTGCGGCAAAAGCTCCTTGGCGCGCACCTTACTCGGTCTGCATAAGCCGACTCAAGGCGAAGTCGTCTTCGAAGGCCGCCATATGCATGACTTAAATAAGCATGAACTCAAGCAATACCGGGCGCGTGTCGGCTATGTGCAGCAAGACCCTTTCGGCGCGCTGCCGCCCTTCATGACAATCCGTCGCGCCTTGAGCGAGCCGCTGATCATTCACGGCGTAAGCGACCCGAAGGAACGTGAAGCACGCATTCGCGCTGCACTGGAGGAAGTGCGCCTGTCGCCGGCCGACGATTATTTGCCGAAGTTTCCGCACATGCTCAGCGGCGGTCAGCAACAGCGGGTCGTCATTGCCCGGTCGTTGATTTTACAACCTGCGATGATCATCGCCGACGAGCCTGTCTCGATGTTGGACGCCTCGGTACGCGTCGAGATCCTACGTCTGCTGCGAACGATACAAAACAAGCGCGAGCTGACGCTTGCCTTCATCACACACGATTTATCCACCGTGCGGCATTTCGCCGACCGCATTTTCGTCATGTACGGAGGCCGCATCGTCGAAGCAGCCACTGTCGACGATCTGCTCGATTTTCCTCAGCATCCCTATACGCAAGCCTTGCTGGCGGCCACCGCCGACCCCGATGCCGAGAATGCCGCTCAAGAACGCGAACTCCCGGGCGGCGAACCGCCCAGTCTGTTGCACCCGCCGCCGGGTTGCTACTTTCATCCACGCTGCCCGCATGCCATCAAAGGGCTGTGCGATGTAGAAGAACCGCCGGAACTCGAACCACGCACCGGGCACTATTCGGCGTGTTGGTTGCATGAAGAAAAATAATGCTGCAATACTGTTTGAGTTTAATTCCTCAAGCGAACACTAATAGCCTAAGATATCGAAAAAACCATTTTTAATTAATTGCTGTGTTTCCGGTTTTTAAACTCAAAATATTTTCCTGATTACTTAGAACGTTCAGCCAATTTGACTTGACTCAGGGCGCCCGCCTGGGTCCCGTTAGGCCGCGCCGAGCACTTGCGATTTTGCCGAGAATAGCCCGCTAGGGGAGCGGCAGGGATGCCGCTCGTTTTAGGAAGGGCTAGTGATAGCCCTTCCTAAAACCCTCGGCAAAATCGTCAGCGCGCAGGATACAGCGGCCTCCGGGTGTCTTTTCTTTTGGATACTTTTCTTTGGACAAGCAAAGAAAAGTATCGCGGTTGTCGGTCCGCGAACCGACTCCATATAAGCGTCGCGATAGCGACACAAAACCTACTTCGGACTTCAAATAGGCT
>JAHJSQ010000073.1 GCA_018830325.1 Gammaproteobacteria bacterium | reverse complement strand
CGTCAACTCGATGCGACTCCGTAGCACTCCCACAAATGGCTTTACGCCGTGTCGCGATGCCTTGTATTTTGCCTCCGCCTGCGCTAGTCGCGCAGACTCCGGCAAAACACCCGGCGCTACGGCTATCGGGGACTAAAAATCTTTACTTCGCTGGCGCTCCGTTTCCAAGATTTTCAGCGTGCGTTGCATGACGCGATGACTGTTGACATGATCGTTTTTGGCTAGACAACGATCCAACAGCCAGAGCTGATGGCCGATCAGCTTGAACTTGTCCTCCCGGTAATGAATTTCCGAGACCAAGCGCGCCCGATGATGGACCGATCGGCACATGTGACGCAGTTCGATCAACGAATACGGCTTGCCGAGAAACTCGCTGGCGCCATTGATCAGTAGGTTCTTGTGATTTTCCAGGCCGGAAAAGGCGGTCACGATGATGACCGGCTGCTCGCCGTCGACCGCCAGTATTTCGGTCAGCAAGCGGTCGCCGGAAAGCCCGGGTAACATCAAATCCAACAGAATCAGATCATGCCGTTGCTGTAGCCACAGATCAAAACCTTGTCGTCCCTCTTTCGCCATATCGATCCGATAATCATCCGCCAATGCATGAAAAGCAATAGTGGCGGCATCCGGTTCGTCTTCGATGATCAACAAGGTCGGCTTGAACGCATCGAGGTCCGGCGGGGTTTTGAGCATCCGCGTCAATTGATCCAAAGCCACGACCTTGAATCGGTATTCATTAGCCAAGATTCGGGGGATTTCGGTCTCGCAGCTTTCCTGAATCAGATAGATCGGTACCGCAGGATCGTTGAAACGGCCGGAACGAACCAGGGTCGACAGCTTCCAGATATCGATGTCGTGGAGTGTATAATCGGCTATCAAGCCGTCGAAGCGCTGTTCCAACAAGGCCTCCACCAACTCATCGGCCGATTGGACTGACGTCAGATCGGCGACTATGCCGTCAGTGCGGAGCTGTCGTTCGAGTTGCGCCGTGAGGTCACCGAAACTGGAGGCTACCAGGAGTTTCATGTTCTTTTCGAGCATTGGATCGTGATGCCCTTTCGGGCCTTCAGTGTCATGTGCGGAACGAACTTCACCGGGTAGTTTTCCGGCAAGGTCCATTGAAAATGGTGCAGCAATAAAGCCACCACGGTCAGAATTTCCACGCGCGCCAGGTTCATGCCTAGACAGGTGCGCATACCGCCGCCGTAGGGCATAAAGGCGAATCGTTCCTGCGCGGAACCGCTCATGAAGCGTTCCGGGTCGAAGCGCTCGGGATCCTGCCAAAAGTCGGGATGACGATGGGTCAGATAAGGCGAAAACACGACCAGCGACCTGTCGCGGATTCGCGCATCCCTCAGTTGCCGGTCGCCGATGACATCGCGGTAGGCGGCATAGGCCGGCGGCGCCAAACGCATCGATTCATTGATGACGCTGTCGGTATAGGAGAGCCGTTTCAAGTCTTGATAGGCCAATGGCCCCGTTGCTCCCACGACGGATTCGATCTCGGCCGCAGCCCGTTGTTGTATCATCGGATGCTTGCCCAAATAATAGAGCGTAAAGGCAATGGCGTTGACGGTGGTATCTTGTCCGCCGAAAAACAAGGTGAATAAATGATCACGCAATTCCTGAGCAGCGAAATGCGGCGCCAATTGGGCGATCAAACTGCTGTCATCGCCGGCCTGCTCGGCCTTGACCCGTAAATTCGTCAGGGTCCGATCGATGTCATCGAGCGCCTGATGAAATTTTCGATTACCGGGCGTGGGCAGGCGGTTGAATACGCCGTTCAGGATGAAAGCCGATATCGAGCGGGTCACGTTGTAACGGCTGACCGTATTGATCGCTTCCACGGCGCGGCGCGAATCGTCGTCATCCAATGGTCTGCCGAACAGTATCCGGCACATGATCGATTGCACCAGCGGCAAGATCTCCCGTTCCACATCAATGTGCGGTTGTTGCCGCGTTGTCAAACGCTGTATCGTTAGCTCTGTTTCCTCGCGCAGGATCGGAAACCAGGCTTCGATTGCCCGCTTCTGGAAGTAGGGCTGCAGGATCTGGCGCTGTTTTTGCCAGGTTTCTCCGTAGCTGTTGAAGATACCGTTGCCGAACGACGGCTTGTAGGCCTCATGAAAAAATTGCCGGCTGTAGCCCCCTTTTCTTTCATCGGCGAACAGCGTCGCCAAGTCTTTCGGGTGACTGATCAGATAGACCTTCTTTCGGCCCAATGTGAATAAGGCAATGTCGCCATGGTTGGCCGTCACGCGTTCAAAAAACCGCAAGATATTCGAGGCCAGCATCGGCAACGAACCGGTCAGCGGGCAGCCTTTCGGTCCCGGCGCCTCCCGCAGGCGGTTTTGCGGGTCGCTTGTGCGGTTCAAAAGCTTAACTCCGCTTGCCCGAGAAAGGCGATCCCTGCGATCGGATAATCGTATGGGACCGCCTGGCCGTTGATGCTCGGATGCCGGGCTTTGACATCGAATAGGTTATCGACCTTGAAGCTGAGCGCCAGGCCGTCCATGAACTGCTCGCGGCGCAGATTGAATCCGACCAGGACATAATCGCCGATCGCATCACGTTCGTCACCCGCCGCCCGCTGCCGGCCGATGATCCAATCGGAACGCACATTGACCTGCCAATCCCTCACGAATTGCCAGTTGATCTGCGCAAAGATATCGTGCTGCGGTGCGCCGATGATGAAACTGTCATTGGTGCTGCTCTTCGGTTCGAGTCGCAGATAGGTATAATTGAGATCGAACGTCAGACTTTCATTGTATCGGTATTGACCCAGCCACTCGAAGCCATAACCGATTGCTCCGGCGGAATTTTCGAAGGTGCGTAGCGTGCTACTCGTCTCGGCAATCAGATCGGCGCTGGAATACCCGAATAGATTGATACCGGTCGAGAGAACGTATTTCCATTTTTTAGCGAGCGACAACTCCACGGTATCGATGGTTTCAGGCTTTAAGTTCGGGTTGCCCCGTAATTGCAGACCCTCATTGCTGTAGAGTTCGATGAAAGACGGCGCCCTGAAGGCGCGCCCAACCATTAGTTTGGCCGATAATGAGGGATCGACCTGCCAAACCAGACTGGCTCTGGGATTGGCCGTCAAACCGAAATCGGAATAATGATCGAGCCTGAGCCCGGTGGTCAAGGTCCAGTCATTGGCAATGTTCCATTCATCTTGGACGAGGCCGAATACGATGTGTCGGTCCGCGTCGTCGGATAAGGCTTCGACCCCGAGGCTGTCGGTGCTTTGCAACGGCCCGGCAGGTACGATCAGGTTATTCGGCAGGATCAAGAAATTGCGGTTTTCCGTGAGATCGTGTGCCACCGCATATTTATAGCCCGCCCCGACAGTGACTCGGTGATGCTTGAACCCGTCATAGAGTGTCTTGAAGGTCGCATCGACGGTATGAGAAAAATATTGATATGTCGAGGTCACCGGGTCGGAAAAAGTTCCGCCGAAGGCACCGGCCGGAAAATGATGATTGAGACCGGTGGCTTTGTAGAAAAAATAGTTCAGATTGAACTGCGGTTCGAAATCGCCAAACCGTTGTTTGAGATCGAGCCCCGACGCCCAGGATTGATAGCGGATTGAACCGTCAGGGTCCAACGCCAAGGTTGTGCCTACACCATTGGCGGATTCGAAATCCTGATAACGCAGATGCAGTTTGACCGTGTCACGATAGCGTAGCGACGCACCCACATCGATGTCGTTACGCGCGACATTGATCGGCCCCGGCGCCAATGACGCCTTCGTATTGAACAGCCGATCCATTCGCGTTTGCGCATCGGCTTTGACGGTCTCCCGCTGACCCTTGGTGGTTCGGCCTTGAGCCGAAAAAGCCAGATCAAAATCACCGAACTGCTTACCCATCAAGGCCCAACCGCCATAGCTGTCGAAACTGCCGGCCAACGCGCCGACTTCGCCGCCACCGATTTCCCGACCGGTTTTGGTGATGATATTGATGACGCCGGCAAAGGCATCCGCACCGTAGAGCGCGGACCCCGGGCCGCGAATGATTTCGATTCTTGAGATATTTTTGGTCAGATGCGTGTAACTGAATAGCTTACCGGAATTGACCGGATCGTTGACGGGCACGCCATCCTGCATCACTAAAACGTGAGAGCTCAAGGGCGAAAAAATCCCTCGAATGACATAGGCAGGGACAAAACCGTTGGCTGAAGACACATGGAATCCCGGAACCGTTTCCAGTAGCTCTTCGATCGAGACCGCTCCCCTTTTTTTGATGTCGTCTGCCGTAATGACCGTGACGACCGACGGAGACTCGGCCAAGGGGCGGGCGTAGCCGGTCGCAATGCCTACCGTTTGTTCATCGCCATAGAAATGACGAAAATCATCGAGCTCATCGGAATAAACGATATGCGGCAAGGCCAGTGAAAATGATAAGGCTGCCTTAAGCGTTGTCGTCATGATAGTAAGCTCCTAATGAAAGTTCGGAACTGATACCACTCACATAGGCCTATTCAACAGACAAACCATTCACACAAACGGCAATGACCGAGTCAACATAGCAGTAGGCCATGGATTTGCAAAGCAATAACTGCTCAAAAAAAATTGCTTTGTCTGGAGTATAGCCAGTCATTCTAAAAAAGCAACTCAGCATTAGCGTAGAAAATCGATTTTTTATAGCATCATCCTTTAGTTTTGAATCCAAGAGGCTTTATAAATGGCATTGCTTGATGAAAATGCCCAATTAATAATAATTATCTTCTCGAGAACACTCAATTTAGAGGATCCAAAAATCTTAAACTCATCGAAAGAAAAAAACGGTTTTTTATGGGCCATTATGGGAATTTCTGAAATTATTACTCCAACTGGGTTAGGAAAAATCTATTTGGGTAATTATATTTCCACCAGTAAATGACCTCTCCACCAAGAGCTTATTGAAAATAGGCTCCCTTTTCACTTTTTTCTTTAGATACTTTATTTAGGAGAAACAGCCATGACAGATTCTTTTTTAACAGCTGCCGAGCTTATGCAAACACTGAAAGTCAATTCAAAAACGACATTCTGGCGAATGAGGAAAAGAGGTGACGTCCCTGAACCAACCATTAAAAGTCCTTTGCGTTGGAGAAAATCCGAATTTGAAAGCTATTATCAAGAGAGGCAAAAAGCGACCAAATAAAATTCGATATTTAGTGGAGTAATACTGTATTTTTTCAAAGGCACTATAAAAGGCACTACAAATAAAAAAGGCCTGTAGAGAAAAACTCTACAGGCCTTGATTTATTTGGCTCCCCCGGACGGGCTCGAACCGCCGACCTAGTGATTAACAGTCACCCGCTCTACCGACTGAGCTACAGGGGATTAATTCGGTATGTTCAAATGGCGCGCCCGGAGAGATTCGAACTCCCGACCGCTCGGTTCGTAGCCGAGTACTCTATCCAGCTGAGCTACGGGCGCCTTATTGAGCCGCTTATTATCTTTTCTTTTTTTAAAATTGTCAATATTTTATTTTAAAAAATAATCGATTTTAAAATCGATGGCGGAGAGTGAGGGATTCGAACCCTCGATGGGAGATAAAGCCCATACTCCCTTAGCAGGGGAGCGCCTTCAGCCTCTCGGCCAACTCTCCAAAACTGCGTTAGGCTATTCGGAATCGCTTTTGTCTGAAGATTCCGATTGTTCCTTTTTAATTCTTTCGTAAATCTCTTCTCGATGAACCGAGACTTCTTTTGGCGCATTTACACCGATGCGAACCTGATTTCCTTTGACTCCAAGAACAGTGACGGTTACCTCGTCACCAATCATCAAAGTCTCCCCTACCCGACGAGTCAAGATAAGCATGGCTTCTCCCTATATTGTATGTAATTTCTACTGCTTTGCATGCAGTAACCAACCAAGAGCGATATTCTACCAGGTTTTATTGATAAATAAAACTAACTTTCTACCGGCTCTCTATCCAGCTCGAAGGCCGAGTGCAAGGCTCTGACCGCCAATTCCAGATATTTTTCATCAACGACGACCGAAATCTTAATTTCCGAGGTCGAGATCATTCTAATATTAATACCTTCGTCTGCCAAGGCTTTAAACATCGTGCTGGCGATTCCCGCATGCGAACGCATGCCGACGCCGACGATCGATATTTTGACGATTTTGACATCTCCGGTAACGGCCTTGGCTCCTAATTCGGCGCAAATCGAATCAAGCAGCTCTTTGGCTTTTTCGTAATCGTTGCGATGCACCGTGAATGTAAAGTCGGTCGTTTCGTCGCCGGCGATATTTTGAATGATCATGTCGACTTCGATATTGGCATCGGCGATCGGTCCCAAAATTTTATAGGCGACACCAGGCAAATCGGGCACACCGGTAATCGTTAGCTTCGCTTCGTCCCGATTAAACGCAATTCCTGAAATTAAAGCTTGTTCCATTTGATCGTCCTCATAGGTAATTAACGTACCTTTGCCCTCTGTAAATGATGATAAAACTCTCAGCGGCACATTATATTTGCCGGCAAACTCGACCGATCGGATTTGCAGGACCTTCGAGCCCAGGCTTGCCATTTCAAGCATTTCCTCGAAAGTAATTTTTTCCAATCGCCTAGCATTCGGCTCGACCCTCGGATCGGTCGTATAAACACCGTCGACGTCGGTAAATATACAACACTCATCGGCTTTCAAGGCCGCCGCCAATGCAACTGCCGTCGTATCCGAACCGCCGCGCCCTAAGGTTGTAATATTCCCCTTATCATCGACACCTTGGAAGCCGGCAACGACAACCACGAGTCCCGCTGTCAGATCCTCGCGCATTCTTTTATCGTCGATATTGATAATTCTGGCCTTGGTATGGCTGCTATCGGTTAGTATTTTGACTTGACCGCCGGTATAGGAACAGGCTGGACAACCCAGCTCATGCAAGGCCATGCTCAATAAAGACGTCGTCACCTGCTCGCCGGTCGACAATAAAACATCCATCTCTCGGGAGTTCGGGTATTTCTGGATTTCATTCGCCAAAGCAATCAATCGATTCGTTTCGCCGCTCATTGCGGAGACGACGATAACCAATTGTTCCCCTTGGTCATGAACTTTTTTTACTTTTTCCGCTACCGCTTTGATTCGCTCGACTGAACCAACCGATGTTCCACCGAATTTATATACGAATAATCCCATTATTCAATAACCTTTAAAATAAGCGCCGAGTTGTTCCCGAACCCATTGCGCAACTGAGTTGAGCGCCTCCGGCAATGCCGCCGGGTTATTACCTCCCGCTTGAGCCATATCGGGTCGGCCGCCACCTTTACCACCGACTTGCGTAGCTACTACATTGACCAAATCACCGGCTTTGATTTTAGAAACCAGATCTTTCGATACTCCCGCAATCAGACTGACCTTATCGTCTTTGACGGTCGCAAGCACAACTGCGGAACTGCCAAGCTTATTGCGCAATTGATCAAGCATGTCGCGGAGCGCTTTCGGATCGCTGTCATCGATTTTAGCCGCCAAGACCTTTATGCCCTCGATCTCGACCGCCTGACTGCTCAGTTCGCCGCCGGCAGAACTGGCTAACTTCGCTTTCAAACGTTCCAATTCTTTTTCCAATTGCTTATTTTTTTCCAGCAATTGCTCGACCTTATCGGCCGCCTTTTCCGGCGCGCTTTTCAAGCATCCCGCAATGATCGCCAAGGCCTTATCGCGACTGTCGATCCAATCCAATGCGGCACTGCCGGTAACGGCTTCGATCCTTCTGACGCCCGCTGCAACACCGGTTTCGCCGATGATCTTGAACAAGCCGATATCGCCGGCCCGATCGACATGCGTGCCGCCGCACAGTTCGGTGGAAAAGCCGCCGATTCTAAGCACTCTGACTTCGTCGCCGTATTTTTCGCCGAACAAAGCCATTGCCCCGGCTTGCATCGCCTCTTCCTTTGCCATGACTTCTGCCAATACCGGCTCGTTCAAACGAATCTGTTCGTTGACCAAGCGCTCGATCACGGCGATTTGCTCGGGCGTCACCGGCTCGAAATGAGAAAAGTCGAAACGTAGGCGTTCGGCATTCACTAAGGATCCTTTCTGAGCAACATGATCGCCCAGGACTTCACGCAAGGCGGCATGCAATAGATGTGTCGCAGAATGGTTCAACTCGGTCGCTTTTCGTTTGATCTTATCGACGCTTGCGGTACAGTTTTCACCGATCGACAAACTTCCCGACAACAGCTTGCCGCGATGCAAGAACAAGTCGCCGCCTTGCTTTTGCGTGTTGACGACTGCGAATACGCCTTGCTCGGTCGAAATGCGCCCGCAGTCGCCGACTTGTCCGCCGGACTCGCCATAAAACGGCGTTTTTTCCAAGACGACAATGCCTTCATCGCCTTCGTTTAAGCTTTCTACCGCTTCGCCTTCCATAAACAAGCCGATGATCTTGGTGCTGTCTTCAAGATATTGATAGCCGGTGAATTCGGTTTGACCGTCCAGCTTTAATGTCTGGTTGTAATCGGCGCCGAAACTGCTTGCCGCCCGCGCCCGATTGCGCTGTTCGGCCATTTCGGTCTCGAAGCCGGCGTGATCGATCGTCAACTGATGTTCGCGCGCGAAATCGGCGGTCAAATCGACTGGGAATCCGTAGGTGTCGTACAACTGAAACACGATATTTCCGGGTATCGTCGAACCTTCCAGCTTGGCCACGCAGGCCTCCAGAATCTTCATCCCTTGCTCGAGTGTTTCGGCAAAGCGCTCTTCTTCTTTTTTTAGTACTCGCTCGACTTGTTCTTGAGCATTTTTCAATTCGGGGTATGCTTCGCCCATTTGCTCGACTAGCGGCGCTACCAATTGATAAAAGAAAACTTCACGGATGCCTAAGCGGTAACCGTGGCGAATAGCCCTTCGGATAATCCGGCGTAGTACATAGCCCCGCCCTTCGTTAGACGGCAAAACCCCATCGACGATCAAAAACGCGCAGGAGCGTATATGGTCGGCAATCACACGTAACGAACTCTTGTTCAGGTCCTCGATGCCGGCCAGTTTTGCGGCCGCTTTCAGCAAGTCTTGAAATAAATCGATTTCGTAATTGCTATGCACGCCCTGCATGACTGCGGCGATTCGCTCCAGGCCCATGCCGGTATCGACCGACGGCTTCGGCAATTCATGCAGATTTCCTTCACTGTCACGATCGTATTGCATGAACACCAGGTTCCAGATTTCGATGAAGCGATCGCCATCCTCGTCCGGCGATCCCGGCGGTCCTCCAGGAATCGATTCGCCGTGGTCATAGAAAATTTCGCTGCACGGACCGCACGGACCGATATCACCCATCGCCCAAAAGTTGTCTTTGGAGCCGATACGGGAAAAACGCTTCGGATCGGCACCGACGTCTTCCAGCCAGATTTTTTCGGCTTCGGAATCTTCATTGAAAACCGTCACCCATAATTTTTCAGCCGGAATGCCTAATTCTTTGGTCAAAAAATCCCAAGCCAAGTGTATTGCATCCTGTTTGAAATAATCGCCGAAACTGAAGTTGCCGAGCATTTCAAAAAATGTATGATGCCTCGCCGTATAACCGACATTTTCCAAGTCGTTATGCTTGCCGCCGGCACGAACGCAACGCTGACTGGTCGCGGCACGCGTGTAGTCGCGATGCTCTCGGCCGAGGAACACATCTTTGAATTGCACCATACCGGCATTGGTAAACAACAATGTCGGGTCGTTACCCGGAACCAGCGAACTGGAGGGTTGGATGGAATGTCCGCGTTGGCGAAAAAAATCCAGGAATGCGGAACGCAATTCCGAACTGCTCATGTTTTTCATCATCTTCGAATACTAAATGTTCTTGGAATTACTTAACCCAGCTTTAACAAATGTAGTGACTAGGACTATAGAGTTAAATATTATCATTTATTTTTCAATGCCTTACCATCCCTAAATGTTAAAGCTGGGTTAATTTTAATGTTCAAGTGTTCGGGCAAGACGGCGATCATGCCACCGGAAAACCCTCGTTGCAATAAAAACCGGCTTCGTTTACTCCATTCAGACAACGTTATCGCATCTTCTTGCCGATATTTTTTTCGATACACCTCTAGCAAAACATTTAACCAACTACCCGCTGTTTCCGTAACGGTTTCTTGCAAATCAAAGTTTTCTATTCCTAATTGTCGAAGCTCGTAATCTATACGATTCGGGCCGAAGCCCTTTTCGATTCGTTGACGCGCGTAACATTCGGCGAAACGGCTATCGCTCAGCCAATCTTGCTCGACCAAATTGTACAGCACGCAATCTATCCTATCTTTATCGAATCCTCTCGATAATAATTTGTTTTTCAATTCCAGACGACTGTGTTCACGACGCGCCAACAATCGTAAACATACATCTTTAATCGATTTAAGATCGGCGTCCATGCTACTCCCTTTATACTGAAAAAATAATAGCTGGCTTTATGAAGGCATGAGGCGTGTAAGTATTCAGACCCCATTGGCAAATTACCGCAATTCAGGCGTAATTGTTGGCCTCCCCCTTTGAAAAAGGGGGATTGAGGGGGATTTATTTAAAAAATCTCCCCTAGCCCTTCTTTTTCAAAGAGGGGGACTGAATACTTACTGAGGCGTGACAGCCCCTCAATAATTCGCCCAATTTTATTTTTCCGGAAGAACCTCTTCATCGGCTTTTTCAGCCGGCACGCGCAACGCAGCAAAAGCTTCGGCTCTGATTTTCGCTTCGATATCCGCCGCTTTTTCGGGATGCTCTTTCAAAAACTGTTTAACATTGTCCTTGCCTTGCCCGATTTTTTCATCGTTATAGCTGTACCATGAGCCGGCTTTTTGTATAAAACCGTAAGACACGCCTAAGTCTACTAATTCTCCATAAAACGACACGCCTTCGCCATATAAAATCTCGAATTCGGCTTGCTTGAAAGGCGGCGCTACTTTGTTTTTAACGACCTTGACGCGGGTTTCGTTGCCGATCACTTCATCGCCTTTTTTAACCGAGCCGATGCGTCGAATATCCAAGCGCACCGAAGCATAGAATTTTAATGCATTGCCGCCTGTCGTCGTTTCCGGACTGCCGAACATGACGCCGATTTTCATGCGAATCTGATTGATGAATATCACCAAGGTATTCGAACGCTTGATATTAGCGGTCAATTTTCTGAGCGCCTGAGACATCAAGCGGGCTTGCAAGCCCATGTGCGAATCACCCATATCGCCTTCGATTTCGGCTTTCGGGGTGAGCGCCGCAACCGAATCGACGACGACGATATCGACCGCTCCGGAACGAACCAGCATATCGGTGATTTCGAGCGCTTGCTCACCGGTGTCGGGTTGAGAAACCAATAAATCGTCGACGTTGACGCCGATCTTTTCGGCATAACCGGGATCGAGCGCATGCTCGGCATCGACGAACGCGGCGGTTCCGCCCAGTTTTTGCATTTGCGCGATAACCGATAAAGTCAATGTGGTTTTACCTGACGACTCAGGGCCGTAAATTTCAATCACCCTTCCACGCGGTAAACCTCCGCATCCTAAAGCAATATCCAAGGATAAAGAACCGGTCGAGACAACCTGGATATCTCGAGAAGCGGCCACATCGCCCATTCGCATCACCGAGCCTTTGCCGAATTGTTTTTCGATCTGCATCAAGGCAGCGCCAAGTGCTTTTTTCTTGTTCTCATCCATTTATATTGCCCTCATTTAAACTGGTTTCTATTTAGAAAACACTCTGCGTCAAAATGTCTTCTGTTAGGCGTTCGCTGTTTCTTTCCAAAAGTACAATTTATACTAAGGATTTCGTAACCAATAACTTCCTGGAATCATGAGCTTTCTAGCGGGTTCGGAAACTCGCTTTACAGGGCGCCGTAAACCCAGCACCTAAATTCCATAGCCTATTGGCCATGATTGATTACATAGATAATTTAGGTGCTGGGTAAATACATCCGTGTAGGCTTGACGGCGGCTACTGATTGCCATGGATGGCATGAATGCAGATTTTGCATTACGCCATGGATGGCTTGTATTAGGCCAATGCAGGAGCAATTGCCGAGGAGCAAAAATCTGCCCTGCCGCCGACAACCTGTCAGTCGAGTTACCGAACCTCCCTGCCCTGAATCAAAAAATAGGGGAGCTATTTATGACCAAATCCTAAATTTTAAAAAACCACCTATCCGATCTTTGCCATTGGAAGAATCGGCATTGCTAGTCATCGCCTTTTGATTAAGCGGTAACAGCCATCGCTAAAAAGGGCTTATTATGACATAGCGTATTTTATTTGGCACAGCTAATGTGTCTCGTTCAATTTAAACGACTTACTAACTATTTACTCTGAAAGTTCGTAGATTTGGACTCTTTATCTAATTTTTCGATATACAAGTCTCCGTTCTGGCAATTCCGGTTCCGAAGAGGGTGCGGTTTACTCGACCAACAGGCGTCGGCGACAGGGACAGCCGCCGTCGAGCCTACATGGACGTATTCACGGCGTCCTGTCGGGTGAGTGACCGCACCCTCCGCCACCAGAAGAGAACTTTCACTTGCCGGGGCGATGGCTAGGCTTTCATGAACGTTACTTGGTTATGGCAATGTTGTTTTGTTCGACGCTTACAGGAAATGTGAGCGGTAGACTGCGTCGGAAAATGGCAGTCGACACATACAACAATGTAAGTTTGGGCATCGTAAAAAGCCATTTTAGCTAATTGCTGTATTCGCGCTTTTAAACTGAAATATTTTTGAGATTGTTGGTGTTCATAGGCTTTTAAACGCCAGATGCAAGGCGCTGGCAGTCGAGAGCAAGGCGCTAAACGACACTTTATAATTAACGCCTTTTATAGGCCGTTTCTCACCCAACCCACCCGACACTGGCTCACATCAATGACATCATTCCAACCCATTACAGCCTACACCCAAAAATAAATCAATCAGGCTTAATATCCGATTTATCTTTTGACTTTTCAATCAATTGATTCATTTCTTCTCTAGGCAAATAATCCAAATCCCAATGACTGGTATAGTTTTCTTTTAAGCGCCTTCTGCCCGGATGTAATGCCTTCGACTCAGCGCGACAAGTTACCGCGGCGGTTTGTGACGACTCTTCGGGCAACTCATTATCTATGTCACCGCTATAATGGTTTAATCGTGCAAAAACCGTTTGTTTGATGCTGTCGAACAGATGACTCATATCCTCTACTCCTAGCTTTTTACCGAATTTAACGCAGTAGTTATACCGCACGGCAACATTTTCGGCTTTCTGACGCGCTCTTTTGTCCGATAGCTGCGTTACCTACATGGATGTAGGTAAGGGGCGTGAGCAGGAGCGGAAGCTTTGCAAAAACAGTTACATAGCTTGCTATGCGCCTGTTTTCGCGCCTTGCTACCGAACAAAATAGCATTGCCATAAAATCCGCAAACATGACCGCGCGAAGTATATGAAAACTAAAATTTGTTTTATAGTTTATCGCGCACTGCCTTATAAGCAAATCCTAGTAATTTACTAGGAAATACAGACTCCAATCATTGTTCGATAGCTAAAACCGAACCGTCTTTCTTATTCCTGATTACGTATAAGCTTCAGCCTATTTGAAATTCGAAGTAGGTTTTGTGTCGCTATCGCGACGCTTATATGGAGTCGGTTCGCGGACCGACAACCGCGATACTTTTCTTTGCTTGTCCAAAGAAAAGTATCCAAAAGAAAAGACACCCGGAGGCCGCTGCATCCTGTGCGCTGACGATTTTGCCGAGGGTTTTCGGAAGGGCTATCCCTAGCCCTCCGAAAACGAGCGGCATCCCTGCCGCTCCCCTAGCGGGCTGTTCTCGGCAAAATCGCCAGTGCTCGGCGCGGCCTAACGGGACCCAGGCGGGCGCCCTGAGTCAAATCAAATTGGCTGAACGTTCTAAGTAATCAGGTTCTTATTTGCCGGTCAACATTTCTAAAGCCAAGATCGCCATTTTTTTCGACCCTTCTCCGCTGCCTAGCGTATTTTTAATTCCAATCAAATCGGACTTTACTCCATCGTAATAAGCTCGATCGCTCAATAGCTTGACGATTTCATCGGCAATATTTTTCGCGTTAGCTTCGTGCTGTATCAATTCTTTTACCACCGCCTTACCCGCAACGATATTGGGCAAACCGATAAAAGGAGTTTTCACTAACAACCTTCCGAGCCAGTAAGTCAATTCGGATAGTTTGTAAACGATGACCATCGGTACCTGTAGTAACGCAATTTCCAGCGTAGCGGTTCCTGAACTCGTCATAATCGCCGTACAACATTGAACCGCATCATAGGTTTCGTTTTTAATAACCTTGATGGCCAACTCGGAACGATCGAGATATGACCGAAGCAGTTCGTCGCTGACACTTTGGGCTTGCGGCAAAATGAATTGCGCACCGGGCACACGGAAAAGCACAATCGACGCAGCGTCCAGCATCACCGGCAGCAATCGTTCAATTTCTTGTTTTCTGCTGCCGGGCACCAACCCAATGACGGGGCGTTCGACGTCTAGGCCGAAACGCTCCAAATCCTCATGTTTCGTGTACCGAGGGTGCACTTTGTCGATCGAAGGATGCCCGACATAACTTACCGGCACGTTCTCCGCTTCATAATAGGCTGTTTCGAATGGAAAAATCACCGCCATCCTATCGATCACTCGACCGTATTGCTTAACTCGCCCAGGGCGCCAAGCCCACACTTGAGGACTTACATAAAACAACACTTTAACACCGATGCTTTTTGCAAATTTAGCCAATTTAAAATTGAATTCCTTATAATCGACGCAAACCAACAAATCGGGCCGTTCGTCAACCAATAAATATTGCATTTGCTTTAAGGCTTGCCGGATTTCCCGGTAATGCTTAAGCACTTCGACGACGCCGATCACCCCGATATTCGACGAATCGAAACGAATATCGATTCCGGCTTCGCGCATCGCCGCACCGCCCATGCCAAGTCCTTCGATGCCGGGATGCAGGCTCTTCAATTCGAGAAACATATGCGCTGCATGACGGTCGCCGGAGGATTCGCCGGCGCTGAACATGACCTTAAAAGACTGGGTAGATGTCAAAAGCAGGTCTCTCAGCGATTGATCAAGCCGTCAGCACGGAACGAATCACGCCGACGATGGTTTCGATGTTTTCATCCGACAAATTCGGACAAATCGGCAGCGCCATGCAATTCGCGGCAACCGATTCGGTTACCGGCAGCGACACATCGGCATAGGCTTCTTTGAAGACATTTTGCCGGTGCAAGGGCACCGGATAATAGATCGCACAGCCGATTTGCTTATCTTGCAAGGCTTTCAACACGTCATCGCGCCGATCGCATAATAATGTGTATTGATGGTAGACATGCTCGCCCAAGCCGTCTTCGTAAGGCACGGTCAACGGCAAATCGGCCATTAATTTCGAATACAAGTGAGCGGCGCGGCGGCGGCCTTGATTATATTGTTCGATGCGTTTCAATTTGACGCGCAGAATCACGGCCTGCATGTCGTCGAGCCGGCTGTTATAGCCGATCACATCGTGATAATAGCGTACATCGGAGCCGTGATTGCGCAGCATTTTGACTTTCGCGGCAGTCTCGTCCGAATTCGTCGTGACCAGGCCTCCGTCGCCGAATGCGCCGAGATTTTTACTCGGAAAAAAGCTAAACCCGGCCGCATTACCGATACTGCCGGTTTGTTTGTCGTCGATGCGCGCACCGAACGATTGCGCGCAATCTTCAATCAATTTCAGATGATGCTTGGCGCAAATTTCTTTGATTCTTGCCATATCGGCCGGCTGTCCGAACAAATGTACCGGCATCACGGCCTTGGTTTTCGGCGTGATCGCCTGCTCGATCGCTTCCGGGTCGATATTGAACGTGCGCGGATCGATATCGACGAAGACCGGTTTTGCACCGACATAGCAGATCGCCTCGGCCGTGGCAATGAATGTGAAAGCCGTCGTAATCACTTCATCGCCGGCGCCGATGCCTTCGGCGGCCAGCGCCAAATGCAGCGCATCGGTTCCTGAAGCCACGCCGATGGCATGCTTAACCCCTAAATAATCGGCCGCTTCCTTCTCGAAGCCTTGAACATTCGGCCCCAATATGAAGGAACAATTTTCAATCGTTTGCGCAAGCCCTTGCTCGATTTCATCTTTGATTTCGGCATATTGGGCCTTCAAATTTACCATAGGGATCATGTCGATTAACGCCTCTTTGTAGAACTATAAATTTTTTTTAACTTGAATCGCTCAGGCCGAATAGACCGGACAAAAATCTGCGCGCCCATCTTGCGTAACTATTCAGTCACCCGGAAATTATCGTTCCCACGCTCTGCGTGGGTACGATAGGGGGTGTGAATAATTACCATCTTACTGTTATTTATTCAACGCCTTGGAAATTGCCAATGCTGTCGCCAATGCGCGTCTACCAGCCTCACCAGACACCAGCGGGTTGCTTCCTGAATGGATACAATTGACGAAATGTTTGATTTCTTCAAGCAGCGCATCGCCGTTTTCGAACACCGACTCTTCGGTCAATATCTCAGGGATTCCGGGGAACATTTCTTTCGGTCCCGTTTTATGCTTGGTCAGCACCCGATTTTGGAAATCGACCGATATATAAGAACTCGGTCTGAACATACGCATTTTACGTTCCATTTTCATACTAATCCGGCTGGCCGTAACATTGGCGACGCAACCGCTCTTAAACACCAACCTGGCATTGGCGATATCGATATCGGAAGTCAGCACCGCCGTACCGCTCGCGTCGATTCGCTCGACTTCGGAATCGACCAAAGCCAAAATAATATCGATGTCGTGAATCATCAGATCCAGCACGACGCTAACATCGTTGGCGCGCGGATTGAATGGAGACAAGCGGTGCGATTCGATAAATAGGGGTTTTTCCTCCGCCTGCCCAAGACCTAGTACAGCCGGGTTAAAGCGTTCCAGATGACCGACTTGCAGAATGACTTTGTTACGCTCGGCAATGGCGATTAAGTCATCGGCTTCATCGACCGTCACGGTAATCGGCTTTTCGACCAACACATGCGCGCCGGCCTCGAGAAAATCTTTGGCAACCCGATGATGCAAGGTTGTCGGCACAACGATACTGACCGCATCGACCTGACCCAACAAAGACTGATATTTGGTCAAAGCCCTTGCACCATGTTTTTCAGCGACATTACGCGCGGCCGTTTCGTTGATATCGACGACTGCCGTCAATTCGCAGTCGGGCAGCGCTGCATATTTCTCGGCATGAAACTTTCCGAGATAACCGGTTCCAATAACCGCACATTTTAATTTTTTCATAGTGCCAACTAAAATTCTCATCAGACAGCAACGCTACCGCATACCTCGCGTTCCTGTGAATTATGTAAATGATGCATTGTAGACTATTCCATTTAATCCATGAAACGGACTTTTACAAAGCATCGAGCAGGATGCTTCAGACAGAAGATTCATAGCGAACATTCGACGCACGATACATCAAAACGGTCACATTGCGGTCACATCTGCGTTATATTGTAGCCGTGAACCTGAAAATTGAGTTGAATCTCTGTTTCCTGAAATTTTCGGACAACCCTAAACCTTAGGAGAAACTCTATGAGCACTGATGAATCATTATCTATTTCCGGCACTCTCGATGCCGAAGAATTAAGAAAAATCGATGCTTGGTGGCGCGCCTGCAATTATTTGTCGGTCGGCATGATTTATCTCCGAGCCAATCCTCTCCTGAAAGAACCCTTGTCGACCGAACACGTCAAACATCGTTTATTAGGCCACTGGGGAGCCAGTCCCGCGTTGTCGTTTGCCTGGGCGCATCTCAATCGTTTGATCAAACGTGACGAGCTCGATGTGATTTTTATCGCCGGTCCCGGTCATGGAGCCCCCGGCGTTTTAGGGCCAAGTTACTTGGAAGGCACTTATTCCGAGGTCTATCCCGATAAAAGCGAAGACACGGAAGGCATGCGTAAATTCTTCAAACAATTTTCCTTCCCGGGCCAGATCGGCTCGCATGTCACGCCGGAAACGCCCGGCTCGATCCATGAAGGCGGCGAATTGGGCTACAGTCTCGCACATGCCTACGGCGCGGCTTTCGATAATCCGGATTTGATCGTCGCCTGTGTGGTCGGCGACGGCGAAGCGGAAACGGGCCCGTTGGCGACTGCTTGGCATTCGAATAAATTCTTGAATCCGATACGCGACGGCGCGGTCTTACCGATTCTCAACCTGAATGGCTACAAAATCGCCAATCCGACAATCCTCGCCCGCATCAGTCACGAAGAACTGGAGGCCATGTTTATTGGTTACGGTTACCGCCCCTATTTCGTCGAAGGCAGCGATCCGGCCGAAATGCATCAAAAAATGGCTTCCGTCGTGGATGAAGCCATCGCCGAAATCAAAACCATTCAAAAGTCCGCCCGAGAAAGCGGAATCGCAGAGCGTCCGCGTTGGCCGATGATCGTGTTACGGTCTCCGAAAGGCTGGACCGGACCGAAAACAATCAACGGCCATCAATCCGAAGGCTCGTGGCGATCTCATCAAGTGCCCTTTGCCGACGCAGGCACCAGTTCGTCCGGCTTGCGCTTACTGGAGGAATGGCTGCAAAGCTATCGACCGGAAGAGCTATTCGACGACAACGGCCGCCTAGTGGAAGAACTCAAAGAACTATCCCCACAAGGCCAGCGCCGAATGAGCGCCAATCTTCACGCCAACGGCGGCTTATTGCGCAAGGCGCTCAAATTACCCGACTTTCGCGATTATGCGGTCGAAGTCAACCGGCTCGGACAAGTCGAACACGAAAACACCAAGCCGCTGGGCGAATTTTTACGGGACGTTCTCAAGAACAACATGAACAATTTCCGGATTTTCGGTCCGGACGAAACCGCATCAAACCGCTTGCAAGCGGTCTATGGCGCTTCTAAAAAGACTTGGATGGCGGATTTTTTACCTGAAGACGAAGACGGCGGAGAATTGAGCCGGGACGGACGCGTCATGGAAATGCTCTCCGAACATACCCTGGTTGGATGGCTCGAAGGCTACTTGCTGACCGGACGGCACGGCTTTTTCCATACTTACGAAGCCTTCGCCCATGTCGTCGATTCGATGTTCAACCAACATGCAAAATGGCTCGACACCAGCAAAAACCATGTGCCATGGCGAGCGAAGGTGTCTTCGCAAAATATCTTGTTGTCATCGACCGTGTGGCGCCAGGATCATAACGGATTCTCACATCAAGACCCCGGCTTCATCGATCTGGTTACGAACAAAAGCCCGTCGGTAACCCGCGTTTATTTGCCGCCCGATGCGAACACCCTGCTGTCGGTCGCCGATCATTGCCTGCGCTCGACCGACTATATCAACGTCATTGTCGCGGACAAGCAAAAACATCTTCAGTTTTTGACGATTGAAGAAGCCGTTGTTCATTGCACCAAGGGCGTCGGTCTATGGGAACGCGCTAGCAACGACCAGGGCGAAGTCCCGGACGTAGTCATGGCTTGCTGCGGCGATGTCGCAACCCTAGAAGCGTTGGCGGCCACGGCCATTTTGCGCGAACATTTGCCCGATCTTAAAGTCCGCTTTGTCAATGTGGTCGATTTATTCAAATTACAACCGAATACCGAGCACCCCCACGGCTTGAGTCATCGCGAATTCGACAGCCTGTTCACGGTCGATAAGCCGGTCATTTTCAATTTCCACGGCTATCCTTGGTTGATCCATAAACTGGCCTATCGCTTCAAGAATCATGAAAATCTGCATGTGCGCGGCTATAAGGAGCGCGGCAATATCAATACGCCGATGGAGCTTGCGATTCTGAACGAAGTCGATCGCTTCAATTTAGTCATCGATGTGATCGATCGGGTTCCGAAATTGCAAATCAGAGCGGCCCATCTCAAGGAGCGTATGAAAAACGAAATCATCGAGAATCTTCGTTATGCGCATCAACACGGCACCGATAAACCCGAAATCACCGGTTGGCAATGGCCGTTTTAATAGAAACGGCAAATGTCTATTTTTGATTTTTATTTGTAAAACGGCGTTCACCAAAATCATTTTAAGGATATGACGATACCAAAGGGCAACATTCTCGTTATCAACAGCGGCAGTTCCTCAATCAAGTATCGATTGATTGCTCTGCCGCAAGAACAGGTACTGGCAGACGGCTTGCTGGAACGCATCGGAGAACAGGAAAGCCGGATCATTCATAAAACCGCCGGCGACTCGGGTCGTTTAAATGAAATCAAGCAGTCGGTCGCCGCTGCCGATCATCACCAAGCCTTTAAGGCAGTCTTCGAGATTTTGGGCGGAAATTGCTCGGTCGATGCAATAGGCCACCGCGTCGTGCATGGCGGCGATCGGTTCTCCGGTCCTGCCTTGGTCGATGACGATACGATCGAGTCGATACGCGCGCTCTGCCGAATAGCGCCGCTGCATAATCCGGTTAACTTGCTTGGCATTGAAAGTTGCTTGGCTCATTTTCCGGGCGTACCTCAGGTGGCGGTATTCGATACGGCATTTCACCAAACGATGCCGCCTCACGCCTATCGTTATGCGATTCCGGAAACATGGTACAGCGATTACGGCATACGCCGATTCGGTTTTCATGGCACCTCTCATCATTATGTGGCAAGACGGGCCGCCGAGTTTATCGACAAACCTTTCGATTGCAGCCATCTGATTACTTTGCATTTGGGCAATGGCGCGAGTGCAACGGCGATTGCAAACGGCCGCTCCGTCGACACGTCGATGGGGTTTACACCATTGGAAGGCTTAGCGATGGGAACGCGCAGCGGCGATTTGGACCCGGCAATACCGCTATTTGTCGAACAAACCGAAAATACCGAGGCGAACGCTATCGACCGGGCCTTGAACCGCGAATCCGGCTTAAAAGGTTTGTGTGGCACCAACGACTTAAGAACCGTGCTCGAACAAAAAAATGCAGGCGATGAACGAGCCCGCTTGGCTCTCGATCTGTATTGCTATCGAATCAAGAAATATATTGGCTCTTACTACGCGGTACTCGGCAAAGTCGACGCTCTGGTTTTTACCGGCGGCGTCGGCGAAAACGCGGCCGAAGTACGCCGTTTAGCGTGCGAAGGCCTGTCGCGTATGGGCATCGCCATTGATGAAGTGGCCAATAGCGGCGTGACCGGAGCTATCGCCGAAATCGGGCATGCCGAAAGTCGAACCCGTATTCTAGTCATTAAAACTGACGAAGAATTGCAAATTGCCCGGGAAACCATGGCTGTGCTTGATAAAGATCAGGCATAAAAAATAACCTGATTAGCAAGATGCTTCAGCTTGCCGAAGCCAAGTGTCCGAGCAGGGGAGCAGTGGTAGTCGCAAAAACTAAAATATGCTGTTACCCAAGCTCCAGCTTGGGTAACCTGTTCAGGAAGCTCTAGCTTCCCGACAATCAAGAAAGATTGAACGAGCGAGTCGGGGTTGATTGAGGTTGTATCGGTCTCAGGAAGCTCTTGCCCTGAGCTTGTCGAAGAGGGAGCTTCCGGGGAGCATTTTCCATAGTGCTTGGGAAACAGCAAAATTCAATAACATATACCTTTCATGCTTCAAATTTCGGCATTAGCGTATGGAGGCACCGGGGGCACTGCCATTAAGTTAAGCCATTCGTGGTGAGCCCTTCGGCTAAGCTCAGGAGAGCCGAAGGGCTCAGGGCGAACGGAAAAGTCCTTAACTTGATGGCAGTGAATCTTAGCCAATGAGTCTTCGATACCATTTATTGCTGCTTAACACGCTCGACTTCGAAATCGCGATCAGGGGATCGCTCCCACAAAGGAACCCATCCACCGTTCCTCTTTCCTCTTTCCCCTTTAACCTTTAACCTAAATTAAACATCTCCCCATAACCCTCCCGATAAGTCGGATATTTAAACCGGAATCCCAAGGTCTTCAAGCGACTATTCCGACATCGTTTATTTTGATCCGGAACATTATCGGCAGGTTTTGCAATCGGCGGCTGGCTGTTCATTTGTTGAGCGAGCCATGAAATCACGTCCCACATTGGCGCGGGATTGTCGTCACTGGCCAAATAAAGATTGTCGAGACGCTCTCCTTCAATGTGCTTTTTCATTAAAAAAGCCAACACAGCCGCACAATCATCTTGGTGGATTCGGTTCGTGTAATAAGGCGGGTCGGCTTGAATGGCGGCTTGCCGCGACGCCATGTGTAAAAGGCGTTCTCTACCCGGGCCGTAAATACCGGAAAACCGCACGACGACCGCGCTGGAATCATGCTCCAATAGCGTTTGCTCGGCCTTACGGATGATTTGCCCGGTTACGGAATTCGGTTGGGCATCCGAAGATTCATCCACCCATTCCCCGGCTGTTTGCCCGTAAACGCCGGTGGATGAAACAAAAAACCATTGCGGCATGCGGCCGTCGGCTTTAAACCGTTGTATCAGATTGTTTAATGCCGTATCGAAAACGGCACGATAGGCTTCAGCATCGCGTCCGCCGGGCGTTGGTAAGTAAAGTACCTGATCGAAATCGCAATCGAGCCGTTCGAGATCTTCCGGCCGAGTCAGGTCGGCTTTGAGAAAACGGGTTCCACCGGCATCGCTTAAAGGTGGATTTCTTTTAAGGCCGAAAACTTGATAATGCTTTCTATCGAGAATCGAGGCGAGCCTAGCGCCGATATCGCCGTAACCGGCAATCAGTAATTTTGTCATCATTTTTCACTTCGAAATGAATGCAGAAAAAGCCAAAGCCGGTAGAAAAGCATAATAGCTACCATAGCCAAGCCGCCGAATAGAAAATCTTGGTGTTTTTGGGCTAGCTGACGGATTTGCTCGATCAAGGCCATATCCGTTTCACGATACAAAATAAAACTGCCCAGTCCCAAAACGAACAAGCCAAAGACCGGTTTTAGATAACGGCCGTCGATTTTGCTGGAAGCAAAGCTACCGATTAGACTACCGAGTATTGCAAAACCTGCGAACAATGCAGTTAATTCCACATCGAGATGCATGTGATCGGCATGCCCCGCCAACGCTGCGCCGGCTTGCAGCACGATGATGAATAAGGAAGTGCCGATCGCGGCGTGCATCGGCAGACCGGCCAAAAAGTTCAATGCCGGAACCAGTAAAAAGCCGCCGCCGACGCCAACCAAGCCGGTCACGAACCCAACCAAAAACCCGTCGAACAAAATCGCCATGACCGGCAAATGAATCGGGCAAAGGTTTTTCGTGGCATCGGCCTCCTCTACGGCAGTTTCGGATGCCACGCGCTTTCCCCTTAACATTGAAAACGAAGCAGCAATCATCACGACAGCAAACAGGACCAACAAAATCGGATCGGGAATAAAAGCGGAACTGCGCCCGCCCAAAAAAGCGCCGGCCATACCGGCCGCACCGAACGTGAAACCGGTTTTCCAGCACACGAACCCATGCCGAGCATGATTGATTACCGCAATGATGCTAGTCAAACCGACCACGACCAAAGAAGTGACGATCGCCTCTTTTGCCTCCAAACCGGCAAAGTAAACCAGCACCGGCACGGTCAAAATCGAACCGCCGCCGCCCAACAAACCGAGCAGAATACCGATCAGTATCGCCAGTGCGATCAGCAAATACATGATTAACCCTGCCGAATCAAAGCATCTCTGCCCGGTTGACCGCAGGCCTGATTGGCCGGCAGCGCTTCATCGATATACTTAGGGTACGGTAAATCCAGATTATGCATGATAGTGATGAACTCGGCCTTGCTTTTGCCTGCGCCGAGCCGAGCATTCGAATCGATCTCCTGGCGTATCGTCGAAACGGTTTTACCGTTGTAATCATGAGCGGGAAATACCAGCGTGTCGGGCGGCAACGAAAACAATTTTTTAGTAATACTGTCGTATAGGGTAGCGGCATCGCCTTCCTGAAAATCCGTGCGTCCGCAGCCGTTGATAAGCAAGGCATCGCCGGTAAATACCCGGTCGCCGATAACATAACTGACGCAACCTGAAGTATGGCCTGGCGTATGCAGAACTTTGATTTCGATATCGCCGACCTGCAATTCCACGCCGTCGGTAACGAGCAAATCTGCGCACATCGCTCCAGCATCGCGATGTACGATGCTTTTGCTGCCCACCCTATCTCTCAACAGGCCGGCCGCTGTAATGTGGTCGGCATGAACGTGTGTTTCAAGGGTGTTGATCAGAGTTAAATCCAAATCGTCCAATAATTCCATGTACATATCGGCTTCGCTTTCGACCGAATCGATAATAATGGCTTTTCGGGTACGTTCGCAACCCAGCAGATAGCTGTAGGTAAAGGTATCGGGTTCAAAAAGTTGTCTAAAAATCATGGCGAGTCTCCGAAGCAATGAGTCAGTCTATAATTAAATGCTAATATTGATTGTACGGAATGCGCTCTTGAAAGTGAAGTATTGTTAACCCTAGAAAAAGCATTTCACCATGAAGATCATGAAGAATAAGAAGTTAATTCAATAGCTTGCTATGCCTTTGCAAAAATTTTTGCAATCCTTAAGGGTTACTCGAAGTCTATAACCTATTGAAATACATCACCACCGACACCTGCCAATCGAGCCACCGAACTTCCTTCCAACAGTTGCCGAAGTTATTTAATGCTACTCCCTTTATACTCAAAAATAGTTAAGGAATATGCACAAATTTACTTCTACAAGTTTTAGGCATTGTGGTGGTTCGGCGACTCGCTTGACAAGACGCCGTGAATACATCCATTTAGGCTCGACGGCGGAATCTGATTGCCATGGATGGCATGAATGCAGATTTTGCAGGAGCAAAAATCTGCCCTGCCGCCGACGCCTGTCAATCGAGCCACCGGCCCCCTCACGGCGGAACAGTTCTCTATAATTTTACATTATGAATCAATGAAATATAACTAATCCTGGACAAACATACATTTTTCCGATATAAATCATCCTGACATTCTATGTTTGGGATACCCGCTTTGAACCTTCAAGAGATCAT
>JAHJSQ010000072.1 GCA_018830325.1 Gammaproteobacteria bacterium | reverse complement strand
CCTTTCACCTTTCACCTTTCACCTTTCACCTTTCACCTTTCACCTTTCACCTTTCACCTTTCACCTTTCACCTTTCACCTTTCACCTTTCACCTTTCACCTTTCACCTTTCACCTTTCACCTTTCACCTTTCACCTATTTCTTCTTGATATAAAAAATCTGCTTATCTTCTTCTTTTAAATAATCGAGAATTCGGTGACCGGTTTGATCGGAATAAACCCCGATATCCAAATGCGCGGCGGGGTCGGTTGCGATGACTTTGACCACATGGCCGCTCATCATTTGCTGCAGAGCTTTTTTCAAACGCAACAAGGGCAATGGGCAATTTAGGCCGGAGGCATCGACTTCAATATCGTATTCAATCATGATTTAGTTTAAATTTTCAGTACAATCCGAGGAGTCGCTATAATATCACTCTCGAACCCATACGCGAATCGCCAAACCCAATGGACTATTTTCCGATTTTTTTCAAATTGACCGGTAAACCCTGCCTGGTCGTCGGGGCCGGAGAAATTGCCGCCCGTAAAATCGATCTACTCGCTAGAGCCGAAGCCGACATTACCGTCATCGCCGAAGACATCGGCGAAACGGTCGCCGCCATGGCCGAACGCTGTCAATTGACGATCAAACAAAAATCTTTTCAACCTGAAGATATTGAAAACATCATATTGGTCGTCTCGGCAACTAACCGGCTCGAAACCAACCAACAGGTTTCAAAATCCGCACACGAACGCAACATACCGGTCAATGTCGTGGATAGTCCGCAGCTCTGCTCATTCATTTTTCCGGCCATTATCGACCGCTCGCCGTTAATCGCAGCCGTATCCTCGGGCGGCGCGGCGCCTGTTCTAGCACGACTACTACGTGCGAAAATAGAAACGCTAATTCCGGCAGGATACGGTCGCTTGGCGCAACTCGCCGAGAAATTCAGACCGTTGGTAAAACAACGAATCGGCTCTCCTGCTCTGCGTAAAATTTTCTGGGAAAACACCTTTCAAGGATCGGTAGCGGAACTCGTATTCGCCGGTAAGGACGAAGAAGCCGAACGGCAGATCCAAAATTCCTTGCACGAACATCAAAGCGCCAAGCCCCAAGGCGAAGTCTATTTAATAGGCGCCGGTCCCGGCGACCCTGATTTACTCACATTTAAAGCCTTGCGTTTAATGCAACAAGCCGATGTCGTCGTTTACGACCGCCTGGTCGCGCCGGCCATTTTGGATCTGGCACGCCGCGACAGCACCAAAATTTATGTCGGCAAACAGCGTAGCGAACATAGCCTGCCGCAAGATCGGATCAACGAATTACTGGCCGATTTAGCTAAACAAGGCAAACGGGTGGCGCGGGTAAAGGGCGGCGACCCGTTCATCTTCGGGCGCGGCGGCGAGGAGATCGAAACACTAATGGAACAAGGCATTCATTTTCAAGTCGTCCCCGGCATTACCGCCGCATCGGGTTGCGCATCCTATTCCGGCATTCCTTTAACTCACCGAGATCATGCACAATCCGTTACTTTTGTCACCGGCCACTTGAAAGACGACACCATTAACCTTAACTGGCAGCAACTCGCAAAACCGAATCAAACGCTCGTCATTTACATGGGCTTGGTCGGCCTACCGATTATTTGCCGCTCGCTGATCGAACACGGCGCCAGCGAAAACTTACCGGCCGCATTGGTACAACAAGGCACAACCGATCGTCAGCGCGTGTTTACCGGTACGTTGAGCACCCTGCCCGAGATTGCCGCAAAACAAGATATCACGCCGCCAACATTAATCGTTATCGGCACTGTCGTCTCCTTGCATGAAAAACTTCAATGGTTTACCGGCAATCAAGCTGCAACCGTCTTATGAGAACACTAATATGATCATCCGGATTATCCTGGCACTCTGGCTTGTCGCATTATCGATCGGGTGCGACCGAACGCCGAAAGCCGATAAAACGGTCGTCTTGGCTAATGACGGCATTTTTTCCGCCGATCTGACCGATCATTATGCGTTAATAGGAAGAACCTCGGGACCTGCGGAACTTTGGCGATTAAAACCCAGGGCGCTTTTGCATAGCTGGAAACACCTTGAAGACGAAAGCGGCATCGTCCATGCCGCGATTTCAGGAAACGAACGCTACGCCGTCACCGCGCAGCGCGACTCGATTGCCTGGTGGCGAATCGCCGACGGCGCGTTGCTGAATGTTTGGAGCCTGCCCGGAATCGGTTCGGTCAGCTTATCCCATGACGGCTTACACGCCTTGATCGGACTCCCGGATAAAGCCGTCTATTTTGCATTGAATCAAGGCCGAACGCTTTACGCCTTTGCGCACGATAAAGCCGTCTTAACTACTGCACTAGACCGAATCGGTCACTATGCATTAACCGGGTCGGAAGACAACACTGCAAAATTATGGGATTTAACCAACGGTACGCTCAAATACAGTTGGCCGCATCACAATAAATTGGCGACTGTAGCATTAAGCGATGACGGACAATATGCATTGACCAATGCGGCCTTGAGTCAAGTTCTTATTTGGAAAACATCAACCGGCAAAGTGTATAAAGACGTAGGCCCTAAACTGCTAACCTTATCCGCCGCGCGCTTCTCCAGCGATAGTAAATACGTAGTTACCGGCCGCACCTCGCAGCGCATCGATCTTTGGAGAGTCAGTACCGGCAAACTCGAAAAACTTTGGCGCCCCAAAAAAGAAGACGCCTGGCGTCCTTCGGCCGCAACCATATTGTCTCTAAGCTTTACCGACAATGAATCGAAACTATGGAGCATCGCCGCCAACGGCTACCTCCAGCGCTGGAAAAAATAAGGCTGTGTTCGCGTTAATATAGTCATCGCACCCCAGATTTCGGCATTAGTATCTACTTGGCCTGGCTGCCCCGAAGCAAGATCGGTATGCATTCCCACGCAGGAGCGGTGGGAACGAGGAGTAAAACATCCCACCACCGGAAGCACTTCTCCCTGTAAATAATGATTCCGGTTCAGTTTGTATTCAGCCGGAATAACAATAATACACCTCAACAAAGCGATATTTTTCAATTGAAATGCCGAAGAATCAGCCCTGCTGACTTAAATCTTTAGCATGAATTGGACAAGATCCGTTCTTTGTTTCAAAACCATACTATTATCCTCCAGCCGAAGGCAATGGCTAACCGGAACAAGGAAGTACCGGAACTTTTTGTGTAACGCGTATTGTTTAATAAACTCATAGAGAATCAGTCAACTTTTTACGAGGCTCAAACCTATGATTTACGATTACCCGTACTCACTCCATTATCGGCGATCGAGCTTAATTTCGTTGTCTAGCTATGCGCATACATACGTCGTTACAAAACAACAATCTACAAATACATTATTCAAATACACCGAATAGTTACAGAAAGGCAACCACGCTTATCTCGGAATTCAAGCGAAGCATTTCAGGAAATAATCCTAATAAAACAATCAAATTGTATTTGAATTTTTACGTTAAATCCCCTATTCTTTGCGGCTTTAACTTTTAATCGAACCGTAACCGGGTTATGGTTCTTTTTTAATAACCAAGAGAGGTCAAAAATGAAAAAATCCTTAATCGCAGCAGCAGGTTTCGTAGCTCTGGCTTTAAGCAGTCAAGCATTCGCAGCCAGTGACGTAAAAGTCGGCAAAAAAATCTATGATCGCGCATTCGGTCGCGGCTGCGGTGCTTGCCACGATATTTCATCAAATCCGCAATTACGTGAACTAATCAAAAGCGGAGCCTTAGACCGTGCAAAATTCGGCACTGTATTGAAAGAAGGCAAAGGCGGTATGCCGAAAGCAGTCGATCAAATCATGAAATTGGGCCCTGTCAAAAAATCAGGCATGAGCGAAGAAGAAGCGATCGATTCTGTTTACGAATACCTGAGCAAATAAATAACAATAATCATCGGTCAAACTTAAACGTTTGACCGATTTGCTTAAAAAAGCCGCTAAAGTTTATACGTTAGCGGCTTTTTTGTTACTCTTAAGTTCAAGACATTTCCTCGTTCCCATCGCTCCAGCGTGGGAACGCATACCGATCTTGCCTCGGTAGCCAAGGTATGGATTCCCACGGAGGACCGTGGGAACCAGAAATGGGATAAGCACTAAGTTGGCGTAGAGGGGGAGGTTAGCTCTTGCTAGTTTTATCGATCACTGGGGACGCAGAGCGTCCAGGGATGCATTCCCACGCAGAGCGTAGGAACGATGATACATTAGGATTAATGCTTACCTAAAAAACCGCGACGGTTATTTTGGTGTACCAGCCTTCTGCGCGTTCTAAACCAAACGCCGGCAATTGCCGCCAGCATCAACCCGCAGGAGCCAAGAGTCAAATAGATCAGATTCTTTAATTGAGACATTTCAGCCAACAATTGTTCGTTATTGGCTTCAGAAGGGTTGGGTTTAGCCGCATCGGAGTAAGAGCGCAGCATCTTGACATCGTTCTTAAGATCCGCAATCGTCCCCAAAGAATAATTGACGCTACCTAATTTCACGCTTTGCTCGAGCGTTGTCAACTTACTTTCTATCGAACCGCTAATCAAGCCGATCAACTGCGCCTTGAGAGTATCAATTTCAGCAGACATGGCAGGATTCTTAGTTTTATTAAAAGCCTGTTCCATTTGAACGGCCTTTAAATGGTTGATAGTGTCCTGAGAAGGCATAAGAAAAAACCCCATCAGAAACACCATAGTTGTTAAAAAAAACACCGCATAGATCAAAACCCGGTTCACCTTGACCAGACTCTGATGCGACGGAATTCTTTCCACAACGATCAAACCACTGTCCCGTCCATTACCAGAGTTCGAATTTAGCTTTTCGCTCATTATTTCTTCCTCTCGATACGGAAATTCCTTAGCTGACAGCTTCCCCACCGAAATTTTTTATTATTGACAAAATTGACTCGCATAAATCGCTTTTATCCGATAACCGCGTAATAATGCCTAACACTCAGCGGTTTGAGATAAAAAATTAACCTGGCAATTATACAAGTTTAAATGAAATTGTCCTTCTTTTTATCGGGATCGCCAACCAATCGGCAAGACAACCCCTTATCGGTTCAACGGCCTTTTTTTGCTGCAATACGCATTCTCAATGCATTCAATTTGATAAAGCCTTCGGCATCCTTTTGATTATAAGCGCCCGCATCGTCCTCAAAAGTCGCAATCGACTCGTCGAACAAACTATCGGTATCGGAAGAACGGCCGGCCACAATGACATTGCCTTTATAGAGTTTGATTCTAACGGTACCGTTAACATTGACCTGCGATGCATCGATCATTTCCTGCAACATTTTCCGCTCAGGACTCCACCAATAACCGTTGTAAATCAAACTGGCGTAACGCGGCATCAACTCGTCCTTCAAATGCGCGACTTCTCTATCGAGCGTCAAAGACTCGATTGCTCGATGCGCTTTGAGCATGATCGTACCCGCAGGCGTTTCATAACAGCCGCGCGACTTCATACCGACATAACGATTCTCGACGATATCGAGCCGACCGACGCCATTGGCGCCTGCGACTTTATTCAATTTCTCCAACACTTCGGCAGGCGAATGAGGCACGCCGTCGATCGCGACGATATCGCCGCCTTGGTAAGTCAATTCGATATAAGTCGGCTCATCGGGCGCCGCTTCCGGCGAAACCGACCAACGCCACATCGACTCCTCGGGTTCCGCCCAAGGATCTTCGAGAATACCGCCCTCATAAGAAATATGCAGTAAATTGGCATCCATCGAATAAGGCGAAGCCTTGCCGCGTTTCATTTCGACCGGAATACCGTGCTGCTCGGCATAGCTGAGCAATTTTTCGCGCGAGGTCAAATCCCATTCGCGCCATGGGGCGATAATATGAATATCGGGCCGCAACGCATAAGCGCCCAACTCGAAACGAACCTGATCGTTGCCTTTGCCGGTCGCACCGTGAGAAATCGCCTCGGCGCCGGTTTCATTAGCAATTTCGATCAAACGTTTCGCAATCAACGGACGGGCAATCGACGTACCGAGCAAATATTCGCCTTCGTAAATCGTATTGGCGCGGAACATCGGAAACACAAAATCGCGCGCGAACTCCTCGCGCAGATCGTCGATATAAATTTCCTTGATGCCCATGGCCTGAGCCTTTGCTCGCGCCGGCTCGACCTCTTCGCCCTGGCCGATATCGGCGGTAAATGTGACCACTTCGCAAGAATACACATCCTGCAACCATTTCAAAATGACCGACGTATCCAAACCGCCGGAATAAGCCAAAACCACTTTATTAATATCGGACATATCGCCTTTAAATACCTTGAGTTAAAAAATGTCGTAAATTATACCGTAAAAAAGCCGTAACAATACTCCCTTTATAGTCAAAAAATGGCTAACTTTATGAAGGTATGGGGTGTGGCTAGCGAGGATGTCGGCAGCAGGGAAAGCTGCCGTCAAGCCCCCATGGAAGGGTTCACCCAGCACCTAAATTCCATAGTCCATTGGCTATGGTTAACTATATTGGATAATTTAGGTGCTGGGTTTACGGCGGTCCTCGATAGACACATCCCATACCTTTTATTCTTAGACGGTTTTTCGATCAAAAGGGAGTAGAGTCGAATCCTACGTTAATCGGTTAATTGATTAACGTCCGAATGCAACAAAAGCAGTTTATGCGCGCGTTTCAATCGCTTGATGGCGATCTCGCGTTTCGTTGCGGAACTGCGGTCGTGCCCGCCCTCTAAATAAACTAGACGCGATGCTTGCCGCCCGCGAAAATATTTGGCGCCCAGCCTACCTTCCGAATGCTCCCGAAAACGCCGTTCAATATCATTGGTAATACCGGTATAAAGCGATTCGTCGCTACACAGAATCATATACACGAACCACTGCATCGCGGATTAATCGTCCTGCTTGATCTTGAAACTATGCACCCAAACCAAATGCTCCGGCTCCCAGGTCATGCCCGGATGCATCGACAGAATCAACGCGCGATAGCTTTCCAAATCCGGATAACCTTCCGCCTTGGCATGCTCGTCGGTCATATCGCCCAATCGTTCGCGTTGCAAATCGGTTACGACGAAGGCCGTGCCGTCCAACTCGAACGCCTCGCCCGGCCAAGCATAAACGCCGTCTCGGCGTTGTTGAGTTTTTACACCGGACTTGGCGGCCTCGATGAGCTTCGGATGACGAATCAAACGATCGATAGAACAGGTTTTCTCAGGGTATTGGGACATAATGACTAATTTCCAAAAACTCGAAAGTATAGCGGACCTGTCGTTATACACAAGCGCAGACGGCTATCCGAGTAAAAACAGTAATCGGGCGATAAATAGCATTAAGCGTTAATACTGTGGGAGCGACGCCTTCGTCGCGATTTCGGAGTCGAAAATAGATGGGAAACAAAAAACGACATTGAGGCCGCAATAATCAAAATAACAAGCCAGTCAAATTTCAGCCCAACATCGATAGACTTCTACCGGATCAACTCAAAATCCTATTCACGCCGCCGGTAAACAACAACACATCTTCCGGAAACAACTGCACGCCCAAGGTTTTGATTTCGCCGCATTCCGGCAAACGATAACAACGAATATCATCCTCCCGTTCATCCATCAAATGTCCAAGAGCCTGCAACAAGCGCAACAAACGAGGCCGCTTCATCACGACGATAAACACCGAATATTGCACCGGCAGACCCTGCTTTTTCAACACACGATGGGTTTTCGACAACCGCTTGGGATCGGCAATATCGTAAGAAATCAAATATAAACCCGCCGAACTGTCCGCCATTACGAAGCCCCCATCAAAAACCGGTGCAACTTATTGACCGTGCCCCGAAACAAGATGCCGACCCGATCGGAACGGACTTGATACAACTCGACCACGGCGCGTTCGTCGGGAAGCGACGAAGAACGCCCTTTCATATCCAACAGCGGCAAATAAAAATCCCACAACAACAAGCGGCTGAAATCGGCGGCTAAATCCAAGCGGTTGACTTGAACGGATTCATCCTGCATATCCAAACCCTGCTCCAGTAACAACAACGTCATTTCGCCATATAGCAACGACTCGACCCGATTTACTACATTCGGCCAATCGTTCAATAAATTCAAGCGCAACCCGCTAAGCAAATCCGTAACCGGTATTTCCCGCCAATCATGTAATCCCGCGCGCCGGGCAAAACTGCGCGCCGCCATTTTTTGCATGGCCGCCCGCCAAGTTTCATAACGTTGCATGCCATCCGGCCTTGACAATAAATCGAGCAAACGCTGCGCAAACAATTGCCTATCCCGGCTGACGCCCAACCAACGTGCTCTGACCTCGCCGGTCTTCGACAAGATCAGCACGACGATACCGGCATCGGCGCAAGCCAACAATGCGCCCATCGTCCACTCGACCGAACCGGAACACACCACGCGCGAAATCCGCGCCAACGGAAACAACCGATCAGCCTTATCCGGTACCGAAATCCTAAGCGCCGGCTCGTCCAAAACCACACGACAACCGGCCTTCCCTTCGATATATAAGGGGCGCATTTTTAACCCTCCGCTTCCGGCCGCAGCCTGTCGGCCAAGGCATAACCGTAACGGCGCAATAAACGCCGGGCGCTGCCGACTTGACTCTCGTAAAAACCGTAAAAACGTTGTCGGCCCTCCTTATTGAGCAAACAGCGCCCTTTATCGTCGCTGAAATGTTCGGCTCGCAAACGCCGTTCGCGAAACAAATGCCAAACCCATCTATCCATCAACGGCCGCAACGGCTCCATCAAATCGCAGGCCAAAGAATCCCGGCCGAAACTAACATCGTGATAAAAACCCAGCATCGGGTCCAAACCGGTCCAATGACAAGCCCTGACCGCATCGTAATGCAGTAGCGTATAACCTAACGACAAACACGCATTGACCGGGTCCGGCGGCGGACGTTTCTTGCGCCCGGCAAAATTGAGCGAGTCGGCGAACAAATGCCGGTAAGCACCGAAACAAGCCGCCGCCGCACTACCTTCATAACCTCGCAATTCCGGTAATGAAGCGCTAAACGCATCGCCGCGTAAAGTACCGCCGATGCCTTGCAAGGTATTCAGCGCGCCCGTCAAAGGCTTTCTCAAATCGGGACGCGCGGCCAAGGCATCCTGCAACAAACGCTGCTGCCCTCGCAACTTGGCCAAAACCAACCACTTCGCCAGCGGACGCCGTGTCTCATCGCTCAAACTCATCCGGTACTGTCCTAACCTTCTAACCGCATCGCCATGCGGCTTAGCCGCCAACATCGCGGTCGCCTCGGTAGACCGCCCCGACAATACCAAAAAACCGATATTGCGTTGGGTCAACGCGCCCAACACCCGGCTTTCCAATTGAATATTGCCTCTAACGATAACGCGATCCAAAAGATGCAACGGAACCGTCCCTTTCTTTTGACCTGCTTCATAAAGCGCCAAAGCCTGGCCGTCGAGCTTGACCGCCAATTCCTTTCTATCCAAATACAAACTGCTCATCGTTCACCCCACATAAAAAAACGAACCGTCCTGAGGCAACACCGCCTTGCCGAGCGTCCGAATCGACTTCGGCCCAACCAACTTCAGCAAAATAAAACGGTCTTCCACAGGATCGATAACCCCGGCAACTTCATCCAACAGCGCGCACTTTTCCGCCGGCGTCAAAAAACATTCGAACACCGACTTTTGCCCACCGGACGCATAAGCGCGCAGCACATACAAAGCCTTACGCAAACGCTTGTTGCAGGAAATATCGTAAGCCGCGAGATAAAGTTGCCGTTTTGTCATGGTTAAACAGCATAACGGTAAATTGAAGAGCGTGAGGGGGTTGGCAAGCTTGCCGGGGTTGGGGGGGTGGTGAGCGGTGAGCGGTGAATGGTGAGTGGTGAATGGATTTGCAAGGGGCGACGCGAGTCCCCGCACTAAAACGCTTTAGCCTGGAACACCTAATTACGGATGTACCAATGCTCGAAAAGTCTAGACCCTCTGTGGGAGCGACGCCTTCGTCGTCCCTCACCTAACGCTAGGTGAGGGAAAGTCGCTGCCGCCAAACGACCGTTGTCGTTTACGAAGGCTACAACGTTTAACTTAAAAAGAGCAGTGACATGTGTTGTAGACCGTTCGTGCTGAGCCAAGTCGAAGCATGAACGGTCTACACACTTTCACCGGCTTGGTGAAGTCTCAAATGTTTTTTTAGGTTTAACCGACTTGATTTCTGTGCTTAGGCGTTGCGACTTCGATCACTCTGTTCGTTTTTTGGCGTTATCGACCTCGAAAATCGTGATCTGTGGATCGCTCCCACTAAAGCGATTATCGTTCCAACGCTCTGCGTTGGAATGCATCCCGCAACGCTCCAGCGTTGCGAGTGCACATTTAATTAAAACCGCTAAACCCGGCACGCCTAAAAGCATTTATCGCACAGAACGCTGACGAAAATAAAACGCTCCGCCGTTTCGTCAACGATGCGGAGCGCGGGGTTAAAAGGTAAAAGTAAAAGAAAAAAGTCAATCGACAACCACAGTAGGCGGTAAATTGACTTCCGGCTTCAATTCGGCAGCCTCATAACTATAGATAGCCGGATTATAAGCTTTATTCACATATTCGATAGTCAACGGAATCTCGGTTTCTTCACCTACATGCGCATAACTGTGAATGGCTTGCCCGTATGCTCTATTGACATAAATCAGGGTCGGTTTCAGAGATATCTCGCCGGCTTGCTTGCTCAAGTAACTGTAAATGTTGTGATTGATCGATTTGGATTGATAAATGAATTGAGGTTGACCTTCTGTTTCGGCATTCATTCTCGCTTCCGCACTTAATGGCGCCATGCCAATCAATGCTGCAGCCAATGCTACCGACACAGTGCTTTGAATTCTTCCTGTTTTTATTTTCATTGCCGTGATCCTCATTTTGTTAAGGGCACTTCTAAGACTTAAATCTTACGGTTGAGGTTCCAATGAAAATTCAACGCTGTTTACAGCAACAGGGTCAAGATACCCATAGCGCCATGATGCCTGACTATATTCCGTTAAACCTGATTCGCAACGCAGGAGCGTTGCGGGATGCATTCCCACGCAGAGCGCTCATCGTTATACATAAATTGTAGGGTACGCTGCGCGTACCAAAACCGTGCCCTGGCGGCTCGGTTGGCACATGAACATTGCGGGGTTACCATGGTACGCTCAGCGTACCCTACGCGGATCGCCTAGCGCTAGGTGGT
>JAHJSQ010000071.1 GCA_018830325.1 Gammaproteobacteria bacterium | reverse complement strand
TCGTGCCGAAGAGTATGCCCATGCTTATTGTCGAATATCCAGCTATCTGCAAACCATGGCTAATCGGGGCTATAATCCGCTCATCGCGATTCAAATGGCTCTTGCTGGGAACGCGGCTATAGGGCGCGAGTAGTTACATTTTATCTTGACCTTTGAAGAATCGGAGTCGGATCTGTTACACCCGATAATCCGCAGAATACAAAACAGCCGGGGAAGGTTTCGTAGTCAGGGGGCGGATTATTTGAGTTACAGCATCATCGACTTGGTCGTGGATCACTATTTTTTGATCGAAGACAGCCTGGATGAAATTGTCGAAGACCTCGAAGATCAATTGCTTCTTTCGCCCTCGCCCGATATGCTGAATACGATTCAAAAGTTGAAACGAGGCATGATTTTCGTTCGACGAGCGGTTTCACCGCTTAGAGAGGTTTTGAACGGCCTACTTCGTTCGGAATCCGACCTAATACGCGATACGACCAAGGTATATCTGCGCGACGTTTACGACCATACGATTCGCGTCGCCGAGGGACTGGACACTTACCGGGATTTGATCGCCGGATTGCTGGAAATCTATTTGTCCAGTCTCAGCAATAAAATGAATGAAGTCATGAAAGTATTGACCGTTTTTGCGACGATTTTTATACCGCTAACCTTTCTGGCCGGCGTTTACGGCATGAATTTCGACTACATGCCGGAACTAAAGTGGGCATGGTCTTATCCGGTATTCTGGTCGATTAGCATCGCTACAGCAGTTGGCTTGTTGATTTTCTTCCGGCGAAAGAAATGGTTGTAATACAATAATATATTGGTATCACTTGAAATACCCCCCTTGTTGATCAACTTAGCTTGTTTCATCAAAGCGCTAAAATCGATCTTCTTAATTATGACATTTTCCAAATTTAAACAATCGGAGCTTCAGACCACTCATAAGCTTCATTCATCGGATCGAATTCATGCTGATATTGCTCAACGACGTCGGCGGCATTGTCGGCTTTACCGAATCTGGCTATATGAAACAACGCTTCGCCTTCGGTAACAATCGGCAGATTAGTCTTGCCGATAATAATGCCGGAATTTTGAGCGGTAATATTATCGTCTTCAAGATAAAACGGATCGCTAACCGCACCGAGCGTTTCGCCTTTATTGACTTTAGCACCCAACGAGACCATCGCCCTTAACAAGCCGCTTTTAGAAGATCTAGCCCAATAGCTCGAACGCGCAATGACAGGTTCCGGAAGTCTGCTTTTTCGCTTGGCTGTTTCTTGGCGAATCATGCCTAATTGCCTCATTACGCGGATGATGCCGCGCAGCCCGATTCTGATCGACAGTTCGTCATAGCGTAAGGCTTCGCCGGCTTCGTATACCAATAATGGAATTTTATGTTCCGCGGCGATAGCCCGTAACGAACCATCCCGCACATCCGAATTTAAAATAACCGGAGCGGCAAATGCCCTCGCTAAAGTCTCGGTCTCTTCGCCTTCATTCAAATCGGCACGAATTTGCGGTAAATTATCGCGATGAATTGCTCCGGTATGCAAATCGATACCATGCGTGCATTGCTCGACAATTTCATGAAAAAAAAGCGATGCCAACCTACCGGCCAAGGAGCCTTTATCGGATCCGGGAAAAACTCGATTCAAGTCGCGGCGGTCGGGTAAATAGCGCGAGTGCCGAACAAAGCCATAGATATTGACGATCGGCACCGCAATCAAAGTGCCTTTGATACTCCGCAACGCCGGCGATTGCAACAAACGGCGAATGATTTCGATGCCATTGATCTCGTCGCCGTGTATCGCCGCGCAAACAAAAATCTTTGGACCGCTTTGCCGGCCGTTAATCACATGTACCGTCATGGGAACAACGGTATGTGTATAAAGATTCGGCAGCGGTATATCCAGCGTTCTGCGTTCGCCGGCTTTAATTTTCTGACCGCCGATGAACAATTCCGCCATGTCAGCCCTTACCTTTGGTCCGAGTGGATTTGCCGAGGCTATCCTTTTCGATAAAACTGATAATCATGCCTGCAATGTCTTTGCCTGTTGCCGTTTCGATGCCTTCCAACCCCGGCGAGGAGTTAACTTCCATCACGACAGGTCCATGATTCGAACGCAACATATCGACGCCCGCGACATTCAATCCCATCGTCTTGGCCGCGCGAACCGCGATCGAGCGCTCTTCCGGCGTAATTCGAACTAACGATGAAGTCCCGCCTCGATGTAGATTCGAACGAAACTCGCCCTCGCCACCTTGTCGTTTCATCGTCGCTACGACTTTATCGCCGATTACGAAACAACGGATATCGGCGCCGGCAGCTTCCTTGATGAACTCCTGAACCAAAATATCGGCTTTCAAGCCCATAAAAGCTTCGATAACGCTTTCCGCCGCTTTTTTCGTTTCGGCCAATACGACGCCAATGCCCTGAGTCCCTTCGAGAAGCTTAATAACGACCGGAGCCCCGCCGACCATTTTGATCAAATCTTCGATATCGTCCGGTTTATGTGCAAAACCGGTCACCGGCAAACCGATACCTTTGCGGGATAATAATTGCAATGAACGCAGCTTGTCCCTAGACCTTGAAATCGCAACCGATTCATTGAGCGGATAAGTCCCCATCATTTCAAACTGACGAAGCACCGCTGTACCATAAAATGTTACCGACGCGCCGATTCTAGGAATCACCGCATCGAATCCCTCCAATACCGTACCTTTATAATGAATGCCCGGTTTTGTCGACGTAATTTCCATATAACAGCGCAACACGTCAATAACTTCAATTTGATGGCCCCTTGCTTCCGCCGCTTCTATCAGTCTCCGCGTGGAATACAACTTAGGATTTCTGGAAAGCAATGCAATTTTCATGAAACGCTAATTATCCTCATGTTCATCGTCAATTTTATTAATTATATTCAAGCCGGCATATTACACAGTTTTTCGTCGCATAGGATAGTCTGTGAACAACAAATAAGAAAACTATTCTGCGTTTTTGAACTGCGCCTGTATATGTATTCAGTCCCAAGGCATTCTCGTTCCCATGCTCTGCGCTCGCCGTTATACACAAGTATCGGTAAATTTGCTAAACAGAGGTCGCCGTATACTTGGAAGCGGTGCTGTTTGATAAATCTGCGGATATTGAACATCAGTGGCTTTCCCTCACCTAGCATTAGGTGAGGGACGACGAAGGCGTCGCTCCCACAAGGGGCCGGATGTGCTCTGTGGGAGCGATCCCCAGATCGCAATTTCGAAGTCGGGAACGTTGGGCGACAAAAAATGGTATCGAGGCCTCATTGGCTAAGATTGCAAAACGGTAATTCTTGACTTATGTATAACGATGAGTGCTCTGCGTGGGAATGCCTGAGTACCGCTCCAGCGTTACGAGACGCTAAAGCATCTCAGGCTGCATTCCCAAGCTCTGTGCTCATTGTTATACATAAATTGTAGGGTACGCTACGTGTGCCTAAGGTCCGAAACCCTACCCAGATTAACCATATAGGCTTGAGTTAATATTGGCGGGACCCATACCCTATCGAATGATAGACATCTACGGCAAAAATCCGTCTGATCTCGGCAATTGAAGCAACTCGCTGGAAACATCAACAATATGAGAACGAACCCAGATAAGGAGAAAATGATGTCAACACAGATACACGACGACAAGCCGAAGGAAATCGACTTTTCCGGAGGCACACTCGAAAGCTTATACCGTAAAAACGCGCAACTGCAACAGCCGATTCACCCGGAGACCAGCGTGCAAAACACCCTCGCAGCGTTAGCCAATGCCAAAGGCGTCGATCTCTCCACATTCGTGAATGAATTGCTGAAAAAGGATATAGAGCTGATTCAGATGAGCCGCTAAGCCAATAGCGAACGATACGATTCACCCATTAGCCAGTCGAAACCACGACTAAACCGGTAATCGGTTGAAGACATTGGCTCACAAAGACGGTGAATTCAACAAGCCAAAATTTGCTTGAGGGATTGTTTTGGCTTATTAACTACGACAGACTAATGGGTGACCTCTGTCGTGTCAATGATGGCTCAAGCGCGCCAAGATTTTTCGCGAAAGCTGAAATGTGGTCCGTCCGATTTCAGCAGCGAAAAATGACTTGGCGATTATTGCCTTCGGCGGCCCCGATTCGCCCTGCGTCCGTGCCACTACGCCACATCACCTTAAACTCGATGCGGCTCCGTAGCACTCCCACAAATGGCTTTACGCCGTGTCGCGATGTCTTGTATTTTGCCTCCGCCCGCGCTATTCGCGCAGACTCCGGCAAAACACCCGGCGCTTCGGCTATCGGGGACTAAAAATCTTCACTTCGCTGGCGCTCCGTTTCCAAGATTTTCAGCGTTTGCAAAATAAAAGACCCCGATCCATGCTTGATAATGGATACGGAGTATCGGGTTATCAGGCATAAGTCGTCCTGTCGAACGATTGGTTCTCAGGGAGCGAAGCGGACTGAGGGCCATTCGTTCGACAGGTTTCCAGTCAACTCGGCCATTCTCAGGGTGCGTAGCGCAGCGGAGCACCCTGAGAAAGCTTCGCATCATGAATCGTCAAAAACAGAGCGAAGCAGCGCTTTTGACGGCCTGAGTGAATGCGATTGTTAGCATCTAAAACTATTGTGATTTTTTGAAGTCACATTTATTTGTAAAGCATGCATCATTCTTGTCAATTTTCTGTTTCAGGCTATAAACCCACCCATTTTTTTCAGCAATATTTGAGTTTAATGTTGGTTCATTACCTTTTAAAGCTGAATCATAAAATTGACACATATTCACCTGATTAAACATTGAACATTTATTAAACATTTCATGATGATCATTGTCTTCTTCATTCTGGTCACTAATCGACATTCCTAACCCAGTTAAATTAATGTAGTTAGCATCGTTTGCAAATTTATTTCCTGGGTTAAGACCAAGAGCTACGGCACCTTCTGGTCGTGCTTCAGTGGAATTTTTTAGAGTACCATCATCATTATTAAAGGTTACATAAGTTCTTTCAGTTGCAGCAATTTGTTGAACCCATTCCTCATGTCCAAGGTTATTAGCATCTGAACTACTTATAACAACATTAGAAAAAATTGCCCCCTCAGTGCTAGGCCAACTTTTCAGTTCCTCATTCTCAACTAATTTTTGTAAAACTATAGTTCCCATACTGTGAGCCAATAATACAAATGGTTTTTTCGAGTTTTTATTTGCACGATATTGTTTTATTCTTGTTAGAAGCTCATTTAATTTCCTAGTAGCTTCGGGAATATTTTCCAGCGGTCTTTCACGATCATCAATATCAAAAAGTCCCCAACCACCTCTTTCAGAGTCCCAACTAAACATTAATACCTTAGCATCATATTGACTTTCAAGTTTATGTACTGCAAGTCCAGTTACAACAAGGCCTCCCTTTAAACTTTTTTAAGGTTCTTTACCTCTTCCATGTACAAATAAAATTAAGGGCTTTTCAGTTTCAAACAATTCATCTAATACTCCTTCGACTTCATTAATCTCATAACCTTTACAGTCACTTGTTAAGAACGCTGTTTTTGGATCATATTTTAAATCGCTTTTTTTTAGATCATCACATGATTCAAATGTATCTCTTTCAAGACGGGGTGATGTAGTAACGCAGCAGCCAGTTAAATAAAGACTTGTTAAAAGTATTACTAATACAGATTTTGTATTCATATATCCACCTCGGTTTATTGTTGTTTTAACATTGCGAATAAAATACCCGCTTTAAGCTGCTTCTTTTCCAATGTGATTGCCGGGAGAGAAAAGCTTTCCTGAAAACTGGATATTTTTTTTATTCCATGATGATCAACGAAGTTGACATTCCCATACGATGCAGAATACTAACGCCGCAAATAACCGGAATTTTTGTGAAGCGCGGCGTAACAAAATGTCCGAGTTAATTTGTATTGTTATATTATTTAAACTTTAACTTTGTAATTTAATGCAAGCTCATCTCCTGGCATTCCACGTATACCCCAATTAGACATTAATGTTTCAAATATTGTTATTTCTACATCTTGATCGTCAATACCAGATATTGCTTCACCTTTGAGAATATTAAGTTAATCGTAAGTATTCAGTCCCCCCTCTTTGAAAAAGAGGGGCTAGGGGAGATTTTTTAAATAAATCTTCCTCAATCCCCCTTTTTCAAAGGGGGAGGCCAACAATTACGCCTGAATTGCGGTAATTTGCCAACGGGGTCTGAATACTTACACATTATTAGTTGATACAAAAAAATCATACGTGAAATTTATTGTGGATGTGTTTGCAGGGACAGAAATTCCAGGATCTCCAAAAAAGGGATCGATTGATAAAAGAACGGTAGAAAGACTAGGATCTTCTTGTAAATCAGCTATCGTGCCATTGAAATTAACTTGAACGCTTGGGTCTTGGTAAAAAGTGTTTAAGTTAATATCAATGATTGCGGAGTTTGCACTGATTGAACCCACTGAAAGTAATACAAATAATAGATTTCTTAACGTAAACATATTATTAAGCCTTTCCAAAAGTTAACGTGTATTTAGAGTTAATACGCTTGAACTATTTCCTTAACGGCGCGTTCAAGCTTATGCTGTGTAAACGTTTGAGACACATCAGCTTGTATTCCATTTAATGCCACAACAATCCGATGAAGTTTTTCTTAGGCCTTTTAGGTGGCAAAAAATTAAAAACGTATGTCTTTTTCTAATTAATGTTTCAGATTATTAACGTGTGAATGAATAAATTTTCCAGAGCTCTAACCGACCGTATGTTGAGTCTAAGCTTGAAAGTTAGATGAGACATGGCCCAAAAGAGCCATACACCACAAAAAAAATGGGCCATTAGACCCGATTTAGTGCTGTTGACGACGGAGAAGATGTGCCGAGTTAATCAGTGCGGCCGATATGTTCCCGCCACCAGGCGGCAGCCTGCCCGCGGGTTGAAAGGTCTAGTTTGTTGAGGATATTGGAAACGTGGCGTTTCACGGTGTGGGGACTTAGATTGAAAATTTTGGCAATTTGCTTGTTGCAGTCGCCGGCGGCTATCCGTTCAAGCACTTCCAGTTCCCGTTCAGATAAGTTGTGCGGTGTTTTTTCGTTCAGGTTGGCGCTGTATGACGGCGATGTCTGCTGCCAGCCTTCGAGTCTGTGCTGTATATCAAGGTAACGTGCCTGCTCGTCCGGCGGGATTAGTGCGAACAATTCGGTGAGCAACCGGCGTGGCTCCATCAACAACGGGCCAATGCTATCTTCATTGATGGCTTCCTCAAGCACTGGCTTGAATTCGGTCCAGGCGGTTTCCAGTTGACCTTGGACGACCCGTAAATAGGCCAAGCTGATTGACGGATTGCCGATGAAGCCCGGATAACGCCAATGCCGGTAAAGCTTTTGTGCGCGCACCAGTTCTATTTCGGCTTCAGGTAAATTTCCTGACAATAAGGCATGCCGGCCTTTGACTAATGCCAGACCGGTGGCAACGAAAGGCCATTCTTCCGGTTGCCGTTTAAGCTGCATATGCGGCATCAATTCGGCTAAGCCTTGTTGGTTTTGCGCCATCCAATAGACACAGGCCAAATTGAATAAAATGGGTCTGCGCCATGCCCGTGCCGTCGCGCCAAATTCGTCGGAGCCCACGATTTGCAGGTTGCTGTGTTCTGCCGCTACCGCCTGTTCGAAATCGCCTTTTGCGGCTAATACCCGACTGTTGAGCTGATGAAAATCCAACCAAAGAGCGGGGACTGCCGCCATCCGTTGCTGGAAGCGAGATTGCCTTTCCATGGCCTGCATCGTTGTTGTGTAATCACCGTACCAGAATTCCGGCCATGCGGTATTGGCCATGGCTTCTACCATCCAATGCACGTTTTGCCATTCGCACCAAGCGGAGCATAACATTCGTAGATGGCGTAAGGGCTTTAGTGTATTGGGCATGCCATAATAAAAACTATTGAAGGCATCGCTGATGGCCGGAAACAAGTTGGCAAGGTCTTGTTCGGCGGCGGCTACCATGGCTTCAAGGTGCGGCGCCACATGCGTCGGCCAACCGATCGCCAAAGCCTGCAAGGCGCCCACTGAATGGAGAGCAGCGGACATTTGTAGGTCTAATTCGGTTTTGAGGGTATTGACCTCTTGCCACACTCGGCTACAGCTTTTTAGATCGCCGACGGAATGCAGGCTGCGGCTTAGCATAAATAATGTGTACGCTAAACTGGCCGTATCGCCTTGGCGTCGATAACCCGCACAGGCCAGTTCCAAGGGCGCGCGCATACCTAAAAAGTCATAACGCGCCCACTTGCATATTCCTTTTAATTGCGCCACTTCCGGCCGGTCATTTTGTATGTGTTCGGGTAGCTGATTGAGCCAGCGTTCCAGTAACGCATAACCGCCTTCGGCCATCAACGATGCCGAGCAGCTCTGAATCAAGGTGACGGCTTCATCCCATCGCTTTGCCTTAAGCCAGTGCATGATGGCGAGGGGCAAAACCGGTTCGGCAACTGCGGCTTTGGCATGCAGATCTTCCTTCAGTCCTGGATAACGTAACTCCAATTCGCATTTGAGGTAATCACGAAAAAGATCGTGAAGCTTTAGGATAGGCGCCATGTCATCTAAGGCAGTCAAAAACAAATTACGCCGATACAATTCATTCAGTATAAATTGAGTATCGTTGAGGCCGGTGACAGCCTTACATCGTTGCGGGTCGAGTTCGGGGAGAATAGAGCAATGTAATAAAAATTCACGCAGTTCTGAGGGCAAATCCGCCAATACTTCCGCTGCAAAGTAGTCGAACAGATGTCGGTTTGCTCTGTTCACAGTGAAATCCAATTTGGCTTGATTAAAAGCTGTGGAAAACACTAAATTAAGGCCAGCTGCCCAGCCTTTAGTGTGTTTTAATGCCTGCCGTGCTAACTCTTCAGAAATTGGTTTTCCAAATAATGAGGCACCGAAAGCTAACGCGTCGAGCTCATCAAATTGCAGATCGGTTGCCAATAATTCTCCCAGCTCTCCATTTGCTCGCCAACGGGGCAAAGATAAATTCGGCGGAGTTCTTGAACCAATAATGAATGTACAGTTAACCGGTAATTGATTGATTAGGTTGTCCAGTAGATTCAAAGCACCCGTGTCATTAACACGGTGCAAGTCGTCCATAATCAGTACCAAATGTTGTCCTTGATAGGTAGATACCGCATTCACTAGCCCATTGACAGCGACCCTAATCCCGTGGGCATTGTCCATGCGGGAAACCAATATGTGAGGTTCTTCCGACCACGTTAGCTGAATATTGCGTATCGCCAAAACTAGGGAAATGAAAAGCCTATTGGGGTCATTGTCATCTTCGTCTAATGATAACCAAATCGTTTCCGTAAGAGGACGACTTCTTATTTGAGCGTAGTATTGGGCTAGTAATGTACTTTTTCCAAAGCCGGCAGGAGCTTGTACTAAGGCTACACGGCGATTTTGGATGAGTGAATTTAGCCTACCTAACAAAATGGAACGAGGCGCGATGTTCGATCGTAATTTTGGGGCGCAAAATTTTGTTACGGCAGCGGAGCTCAAAGATCTTAACATGCCTATCGCCTGTCTGTAGCATTGGGTTTCGGAATAAGGGGCAGGTCAACATTCATAGCTTCGCGGATCCAACTGCCCTGCTAATTTTACCGACGGTTGTAAAACGTAGCTCAAAAAAAATCCGCTATCTGTTGACAAAAAATTGGCGCCAGGCGTTTTTATAACCGAATAGATAATGGTTAGTCATCAAATAATAAGCATGACAAACCCACTTAAAATCCTCTACAACACGCTTCAAAACATCAAGATATTGAACCCTGTCTTCATCATCTTCATATATCCATCGCAGATCAAAATTCTGCGCCGGGGTACTCGTCAAAGGACGCCGTGAACCCAGCACCTAAATTATCCAAGGTAGTAAACCATAGCCAATGGGCTATGGAATTTAGGTGCTGGGTGAATACATCCCGGTAGGCTCTGTGCCAGCATCCATGCTGGTCCCTCACCTAGCGTTCACTGCCATTAAGTTAAGCCTTCTTCCCCCTTTGAAAAAGGGGGATTGAGGGGGATTTATTAGAAAAATCTCCCCCAGCCCCTCTTTTTCAAAGAGGGGAGTAAAACTCCAGGACCTTAACTTAATGGCAGTGTCACCTAGCGTTAGGTGAGGGATCAAGCCCCCGGCGCATCCTTAGGCGCAGCCGAAATTTGAAATACGAAAGGTATAAATGTTTTGACGGCGGACACCACGGGAAGTCACATAATAGAACGCTCCTAAAAATTCGATTCTAATAGGGTCTGGCTATGAACAAATTATATAGCACCTAAATCCTGAAAGCCCAAAAAATGAGGGCGAAACAGACGTTAAGTCAGTACAGGATAGTTGCTTGGCATGCGATTCCACGCCTATATTTTCCGGTCAATACCGGCTGACACCGGCGCGTTGCGTTTTACGCCAGATGCGTGCCCGTAACCGATGATTAAGGGTTTCTAATTGGCCGATGGTCGCCTCAACCGGTATCTTTAATCAACCTGCCAGCTTGCATAACACGACGTCCACCAGTTGATAAACAGCATTTGCGCTCGAGAAAGTGGGATTGCCGAGGAGATGGTCGATGCGCTTGATTTTGTGTTTGTGATAGGCCGGCCCGGGAAGTGCTCGCCCTAAGTCCGTCAGCGACACCGAGATACTTTTCAAGCCGCCCTCTACGGTCGTCATGAGTGTTTTAAGCCGGGTTCGATGAAGTTTAAGAAGCGCCAGCTTGATCAGATTATGGAGTAAACTCATGGTCGCCATGGTACGCGCAGCGTTACCCTACAAAGTTCCGGCGAGTGCGTGATGTTGCCGTCGCGCTGGACGGCCGACAGCGTGTTTCAAAGAGATGTGTATAACGGCAATCGCTAGAGCGTGAAAACGATAGGAGGGTGTAAATAATAAAGATATAAGAAGCAATTACTATAATTGCTTTAGTAGAAAGTGCAGGCGTTCAACAGAACGCCTGCGAAATGGAAAATCAATTTTTCGATTTTGCGGCAATAAAGCCGATCAATGCCAAAATCACGCTGAAACCATACCACCCGGCCAACGACCACTGCCCGTTAGCTTGAGTAATAATTACCGCCTCACTCGCCGACGAAACTCCCAGCCCTGCAAAAGAAAGCAGGATTACACCCATTGCAGCTAACAATACTTTACATCTGCTGGTTTTATATTGCATAACACCTCCGTCCATTATTGTTATTTCAACTGCGATCCATTGTATGCGTTTTAAGAACAAAAACCATTGTACGTCAGTACTAAAAAGCCAATAATTTGATACTGTTAAAAAAAACGATGTGACACTAATCAACTTTTCGATAAAAACACCGTATGAATCATTAAAAACCGGCTCACCCAATTATATTAAGCGCGCCCAAAAATCATGCTCGTCCGATTCCTCCATTTCCACCGTTGCAAAATCACCGACTTTTAGATGTACCGCGCCGTCGATAAAAACTTGTCCATCGATTTCCGGCGCATCCGCTTTGCTTCGCGCAACCGCACCTTCTTCTACGACTTCATCGATAATAACGGTCTCGACGCGCCCGATCCGCCTACGCAATTTCGCAGCACTGATTTGGGCCTGATGCTCCATGAACCGAGCTAATCTTTCTTGTTTAATCGCCTCAGGAAGCTGACCCGATAAGTCGTTGGCCACCGCGCCTTTAACCGGCGAATACGCGAAACAACCCACCCGATCTAACTGCGCGTCAGTTAAAAACTGTAATAATTGCTCGAATTCTTGCTCGGTTTCGCCAGGGAAACCGACTATGAAGGTACTGCGAACCGTAATATCCGGGCAGATTTTCCGCCAGGCATTAATGCGTTCTAAATTGTTTTCGGCAGCCGCCGGCCGCTTCATTAACTTCAGTATGCGACTATCTGCATGCTGAAACGGAATATCCAGATAAGGCAGAATTTTACCGTCAGCCATCAACGGGATAACTTCGTCGACATGCGGATAGGGATACACATAATGCATTCTGATCCAGATACCTAAATCTCCCAACGTTTCCGACAATTCATAAAAACGAGTCCGAATCTCCCTGCCTCGCCATTGTCCTGTCCGGTATTTCAGGTCGAGCCCGTAGGCACTGGTATCCTGTGAGACGATGAGTAATTCCTTAACCCCGGCATTTGCCAAGCGTTCGGCTTCGAACATGACTTCGTTGATAGGACGGCTGACCAAATCTCCACGCATCGACGGGATGATGCAAAAGGTGCAACGGTGATTGCAGCCTTCGGAAATTTTCAAATAAGCATAATGCTTGGGCGTCAATTTAATCCCTTGCGGCGGCACAAGACTGGTAAACGGATCGTGTATCGGCGGCAAATGCTCATGGACTGCCGCAACGACTTCTTCCAGCGCATGCGCGCCGGTAATTTTCAATACCTGCGGGTGTCTGGCTCTGATCTCGTCCTCTCTGGCCCCAAGACAGCCGGTTACAATGACTCGCCCATTTTCGGCCAATGCTTCGCCAATGCTATCCAACGATTCTTCGACCGCTGCGTCGATAAAGCCGCAGGTATTGACGACTACCAAATCGGCTTCCTTGTAGCTCGGAGACACTTCATAGCCTTCGGATCGAAGCTTGGTTAATATCCGTTCGCTATCGACCAAGGCTTTAGGGCAACCCAAACTAATAAATCCTATATGCGGAGCACTCATTAACAATCTCAATAAAATTATATTCGGAAACGCGTCACTGCAATCTGATTCACTTACTCAACAAACCGGGAAAATGATTGAAATAAATGAAATCATATTAAAGAGCAAGAAGACTTAAGCGATTGATTTTTAATTATTTCCTTGGAACGAGCATGAAACTTAGACAACTGTTGGAAGGGGGTTCGGTGGCTCGATTGACAGGTGTCGGCAGCAGGGCAGATTTTTGCTCCTGCAAAATCTGCATTCATGCCATCCATGGCAATCAGATTCCGCCGTCAAGCCTACATGGAGGTATTCACGGCGTCCTATCAAGCGAGTCGCCGAATCGCCGCAAAGCCTACTACTTGTAGCAGTTATTTTGTGCATATTCCTAACCTTCACGGTGAAGTTACTTTATTTTTGCCAACAATATTTCAGAGCTCGCAAAACAAAAATGTTACTTACCCGGTTCTTCAATATAAGCACCGAAATTCATAATACGTTGGTAGCGTTGTGCAAGTAATTGCTCGATCGGCTCAGTCCGTAACTGCTCCAAATGGCGTAACAACGCCTCTCGCAAATGCATTGCCGTCGTTTGAAAGTCTCGATGCGCACCGCCCACCGGCTCACGCACCATTTCATCGAGAAAGCCTTGTTCGCGAATACGGTCGGAAGTGATACCCATCGCTTCAGCCGCCAATTGCGACTTGTCCGCACTTTTCCATAGAATGGATGCACAACCTTCCGGCGAGATCACAGAATAAGTGCTGTATTCCAACATCAACAAACGGTCTCCGACACCGATCGCCAACGCGCCGCCGGACCCGCCTTCGCCGATAACAGTGCAAATAATCGGGGTCTTTAATCGCGCCATTTCAAACAAATTTCGAGCAATCGCCTCGCTTTGTCCACGTTCCTCTGCCCCAATTCCCGGATAAGCGCCCGGCGTATCGATCAAACAAATGATCGGCAAACCAAAACGCTCGGCCATCTTCATGACTCTCAACGCCTTACGATAACCTTCCGGCCTTGGCATACCGAAATTACGATAAATCTTTTCTTTCGTGTCGCGGCCTTTTTGATGCCCGATTATCATGACTGGCTGTCCTTCCAGCCGAGCCAAACCGCACACGATTGCAGGGTCGTCGGCGTAAGCCCGATCACCGTGCAATTCATGAAAATCGGTAAACATCAAATCGATATAATCGAGCGTATAAGGACGCCCGGGATGCCTCGAGAGTTGCGAAATCTGCCAATCGCTCAATTCGGCAAAAATAGATTCGGTCAATAATTTACTTTTGTTTTCAAGCTGCTCGAGCGCGTCGGAAATATTAATATCGTTATCAAACTCGACACGACGAAGTTCTCTAATCTTCGCTTCTAATTCGGCGATGGGTTGTTCGAAGTCAAGAAATTTTAGATCCATGATGGTATATATGAATTATTGTTACTGCTCAACAAAAGCAAGCTTAATGAATGGAATACGGATGACGCCGATTAGACGGATTAACGCGGTGCTCTATTGTTTGCATTTGCATATCGCAACTCCATAACGACTAAAATATTTCGTACGCGTCAGCAAAAGCTTCTTTGCTATACCCATCATCGTAGATCAAAATTCGGCGCCGAGGTGTTCGTCAAAGGACGCCGTGAATACGTCCATGTAGGCTCTATGCCAGCTCCATGCTGGCAAAGCCTTTGCTGAACACCCCGGCGCCTCCTTAGGCAATGCCGAAATTTGAAGTGCGAAAGGTATAAAAACGAACTGTTTTTCCGTGTTTATCAGTCGTATCTGTTTTATTTTTCATATTATAAAAACGTCATCCGCGACTAGCCGATTGATTCCTTCCTGAAACGGCCATTTTATCTAAATTTCGTAAATGTTTTAATTTTTCTGCGATTTTAATTTCAAGTCCTCGATTAACCGGCTCGTAATAACGCGTTCCGATCATTTCGTCCGGAAAATAATTTTCGCCGGCGGCATAAGCATCGGGCTCATCATGCGCATAGCGGTACTCTTTTCCGTAATCTAACGACTTCATCAGTGCCGTCGGCGCATTGCGTAAATGCACCGGCACGCCGAGACTTCCGCTATTTCGAGCATCGCGCATCGCTGCATTGTATGCCATATAAACGGCATTGCTTTTCGGCGCGCAGGCCAAATAAACCACTGCATGTGCCAACGCCAATTCGCCTTCGGGACTGCCGAGCCTTTCTTGCGCCTCCCAAGCACTAATCGCAACCGGCAAGGCTCTCGGGTCGGCATTGCCGATATCTTCGGATGCAATCCTCACGATGCGCCGAGCCAAATAAGCCAGGTCGCAACCGCCGTCGATCATCCGGCACAACCAATACAACGAAGCATCGGGGGAACTGCCTCTCACCGATTTATGCAAGGCCGAAATCTGATTATAAAATTCTTCACCTTGCTTATCGAAACGACGCACGCCGCCGCCGCTCAGCACTTCGCCGGTAACAATCTCGTCGATTTTTCCGCTTCCGTGCGCCGACGCCAACTCGGCCGCGATTTCTAATAAATTCAACAATCTACGAGCATCTCCGTCGGCGGCATCAACAAACTGTCGCTTGATATCGTCGGTCATTTCGACGGCTTGCTCTCCTAAACCGCGCTCCTGATCGGTCAACGCCTTTTCCAAAACCGCCGCCAAGTCAACTGCTTGCAAGGCATTCAAAACATAAACGCGTGCGCGCGATAATAATGCATTATTCAATGCGAAAGACGGGTTTTCGGTGGTCGCACCAATAAAATATACCGTGCCGTCTTCGACATGCGGCAAGAAAGCATCTTGCTGAGATTTGTTGAAACGATGGACTTCGTCGACAAACAAGATCGTGCGGCGATTTTCGCTTTCACGAATTTTTTTTGCTTCGGCAACGGCGTCACGGATATCCTTGACGCCGGCCAACACCGCCGATATCGAGATGAAATGCGCATCGGAATGCACCGATATTATTCGTGCCAGCGTGGTCTTTCCGGTACCGGGCGGCCCCCAGAAAATCATCGAATGCAAGCGGCCCGATGCAACCGCTTCATAGAGCGGTTTCCCGGGCTTGATAATATGCTGCTGACCGATATAGTCGTCCAGCCGCATTGGACGCATTCTTTCAGCCAAAGGCCTTAGGGCTTGTTGCAACACGCTTCTTATTCCTCAAAGACATCGGCTCCGGCGGGCGGAATAAAATCGAATACGCCGTCATCGATCGGCGTATTGATTTTAAGATTCGAAAAATAAATGCGCGTTAATTGCCCGAAATTGTCACTGAGCTCCATACCGCCAAGCTTGCCCTTATCCAGTCCGATCAGAATATATTTGAAACCGCTGTCCTCGTTTTTGGGCAACAATTTAATCCAGGTCATGTCCTCATCGGAGCCTTGCCCTTCTAAAATAAAGTTATCCTCTAAATCGATATCACCGCTCAACAATAAAGCCGGCGTAGAACCCAGCGACTGATCCATCTTCTTGATCGTCACTTGTTCCAGGTCTTCATCGTAAAACCAAACCTTACCGGCATTGGAAATGATCTCTTGCGTGAAAGGTTTCAGATAATTCCAACGAAACTTACCGGGCCTGCGCAAATAAAACACGCCTTCACTGGCTTTCCGCGCGCGTCCGCTTTCATCGATCGCGACCTGTCTGAAATCCGCGGTCAAAGAATGTGCCGTTTTTAAAAAGTCCCGTAACTGTTCAATTGGCTTATCGTCGGCATGAGCGCCTTGCATCACGGCAATAACCATCAGCAACGACATAATTCCATACTTGATTCTTTCCATTTCATTTATCTCATTGATTTGTTGAAAACTTCGCTATCGGGCCGGGAGCTACCGAAACAATCGATTTTCCCAAAGGCTAGTAAAACATTGTGGAGTGGGAAGATAAACTTGAGCTGAATTAATGCATTAAGGTCATATTAAACAAAGGGGTCATCTTTCACCTTTCCCCATTCAATAACTTAATAACCGGCGCAGTATCCGGCCTGACGCCTCGCCAAATGAAAAACGCTTCGGCCGCCTGTTCGACCAACATGCCCAGGCCATCTAAACTGCTAACGGCACCGTGACTGATGCCCCATCGAACAAAAGCAGTCGGCTCGCTACCGTAAGCGAGATCGTAACAAACGCCATTCGAAGCCAAAAGACCTTCCGGCAACGGCGGAAGGTCGTTGGACAAACTGGCAGAGGTCGCATTCAAGATCGCATCGAATGACAAACCGGCCAGTTCGTTAAAACCGCAACCGTTAACATCACCTCGACTAGTGAATTCACCGGCCAAGTTAACGGCCTTAGAAGCCGTCCGATTGGCAATCACAATGCATGCCGGCTGTTGCTCGAATAGCGGCGAAAGAATCCCGCGTGACGCACCTCCGGCACCAAGAATCAATAGCTTTTTCCCATTCAGCGTAAACTTATGATTGACGACCAAATCGGTTACCAAACCGATACCGTCCGTGTTATCGCCTAATATCGAACCATCCCTCTGAAGCGCCAGCGTATTGACCGCTTTTGCCGACTCCGCACGTTCGGTTTTTCGATCGGCGAATCGCCATGCCAGTTCCTTTAGCGGCACGGTGCAATTAAGCCCCCGACCGCCCAAGCGGAAGAACTCCGTAACGGCCGCTTCGAAACGATCTGCCGTTACTTCTTGGGCGGTATAAACCAATTCTTGACCGGTTTGCTCGGCGAAAATCCGATGAATAGTTGGTGATTTACTGTGCTTTATGGGACTACCGAATACGGCGTATTGATCGATTTGTGTCATTATAATTGTCTTTTATATTGCCAAACTTCCCAGAGTATAGTCATAGCCACAATGCCGATTGCCGTCAAAAGCTCTATCCAAATTGCCTGCTGCATAAATGATGTCATGACAGCGCACACGCCGAGAAAAATCCCGACCAAACTGAAACGCCAACCGATTCGGATACCGTCCAATATTGTCGACAGCGACAAAATCAATAGAATGACGATGCCGGCGCTTTTTTCATCGAACACTTCGGTTTGCTGAATGGAAAACGCTGCCGCGACAATCAGCATCGACACGCCCCAATGCAGCGTTTGCTCTCGTAAGATATGTTTGATGTCGCTGGCTTTATGCTTCGATTGCAACCAAGCGATAATCATTGCCGAGATCGCAAAAATAATGATCATGATCAACCAATAGACATAGCCGTCGGCCGGAGAGTAATCGGTAATACCGATACCGGTCATCGAAAGCGCCAGCAACAAAACCAGAATGCCTTCTTCGATCTGAAATTTTCGTTTTTCTGTAAAGAGCGTATCTTCGGACATGAGATCTCTCCGTCTGGCTTAGTGTAAGAATACAGACCCGCCTGTTAGGAAACACCCAGGCATTTGGATTTTAAAAAAGGCTATGTTCGCGTTAGCAGTTGAAACGGTCCTCTTTCCTACTCTAAATAAACCCATTAGGAAATAGCCAATGATTGCTTTCCGATACACTGAGCGTAGCAGAGGGTACGATTACTCGCTTGACAGGACGCCGTGAATAC
>JAHJSQ010000070.1 GCA_018830325.1 Gammaproteobacteria bacterium | reverse complement strand
GTATACAGATGAAAAATGTTCTTTGCGATATCTAAACCAATTACGCTAGTATTCATCTCGGACTCCTCTTGTTTTGTGTTTTTACCAAGGTGCTATTTGACACCAACACAGTGAGAGGAGTCCATATCATCATCGTAGATCAAAATTCCGCATCGGGGCAGCAATTCTCAGTTTAAGAAATTTTGCCGAATTCAGGGTGCGGAGCCTGTTAAGCGCGAGTGACCGCCCCTTCAACAAAGCGCATAGCTCTACTCCCTTTATACTCAAAAAATGGCTAACTTTATGAAGGTATGGGGTGTGGCTAGCGAGGATGTCGGCAGCAGGGCAGATTTTTGCTCCTGCAAAATCTGCATTCACGCCATCCCTGGCGCTCGATAGCTGCCGTCAAGCCTCCATAGATGGGTTTACCCAGCACCTAAATTCCATAGTCCATTGGCTATGGTTAACTATCTGAGATAATTTAGGTGCTGGGTGAACGGCGGTCCTCGATAAACACATCCCATACCTTTTATTCTTAGACGGTTCTTTGATCAAATGGGAGTAGGAAGTTATATATGACGACATCGTAATCTGAAGCACTTTGCAAATCAAGAGACTCAATTCACTTCGGCAATCACATTGAACAAGAATATCGACACGATTCCTTTTAAACAAGCACTTTGGTATTGGTTTAAACTCGGCTTCATCAGTTTCGGCGGTCCGGCCGGCCAAATCAGCATGATGCATCAAGAGTTGGTTGAAAAAAGAAAATGGATCTCCGAACACCGCTTTTTGCATGCATTGAATTATTGTATGGTTCTACCCGGCCCGGAAGCCCAGCAATTAGCCACATACATCGGATGGTTGATGCATGGTGTAAGCGGCGGTATTGCCGCCGGAGTTTTATTCGTACTACCTTCGCTGTTTATTTTAATCGCTCTGACTTGGAGTTATTTGGTATTCAACGAGGTTCCCGCCGTATCCGGCATACTCTACGGTATTAAACCAGCTGTCACCGCCATTATAGTTTTCGCCGCCTATCGAATCGGTTCCAGGGCGCTAAGTAACCGATATCTTAAACTGATTGCAACACTTTCCTTCTTCGCCATTTTCGCATTGAATATTCCGTTTCCCTTGATCGTGCTTGGTGCAGGCATCCTAGGCTGGCTAGGCGCGCATTATTTTCCGAACCAATTTCATATATCCGAACATCCTGTGAACTCTATAATATCCCATGGACCTGCCGTTATTGACGATCATACCCCCATGCCTGACCACGCTAAGTTTACGTGGTCAAAAATCTATAAAACCGGTTTGACCGGTTTCGGGATTTGGGCAAGCCTGATTATAGTATTGCTGATCAACTTCGGTCGACACAGCTTATTGACACATATGGCTTGGTTTTTTACCAAAGCCGCTCTATTAACCTTTGGCGGAGCTTATGCCGTATTGCCCTATGTTTATCAAGGAGGAGTCGAGCACTTTTCTTGGCTGAACGGCACACAAATGATGGATGGCTTAGCATTGGGCGAAACAACTCCCGGACCGTTAATTATGGTCGTTGCGTTCGTCGGCTTCGTCGGCGGTTGGAATCATCCGGTGTTCGAACCTGACAGTTTAGCTTGGTCCGGCATCGCCGCGGCAAGCATCGCAACGTTATTTACTTTTTTACCGTCGTTTTTATTTATATTGATCGGCGGGCCTTTAGTCGAAGCCACTCGCGACGATCTAAAATTGACTGCACCGCTCAAAGGCATTACTGCCGCCGTGGTCGGAGTAATTTTAAATCTTGCGGTATTTTTTGCTTGGCACGTTCTTTGGCCGCAAAACCTGAATGGGTCTTTTGATCCGTTTTCCGCATTAACCGGCATAGCCGCTTTCTTACTGTTGTTAAAATTTAAACGTGGAATTGTGACAGTAATCGGCTTAAGTGCAATTTTGGGATTACTTTATTCGTTGTCCATTACGAACTGAGCACACGCACCGATTTCCAATATCTATCGGACCAGTATTGATTATCCAAACTTGAAATCGCAACTCCCTTGATCGTCGAGACATGCAAGAATCTTCTTTGCTCGATATATATGCCGACATGATGTTGTTGAGGCCCCGTATTAAAAAATACCAAATCTCCGGTTCTCAATTGTTGCTGCGGTATAGATTTACCAGTCTGAGCTTGGCGGTCGGATGTTCTAGGCAAATGAACACCTAACTTTTTTGCGAATGTCAGATAAACAAAACCGGAGCAATCGATACCGGATTTCGAAAGCCCGCCATATTGATAAGGAATCGACGCCCATTCGCGGTAATGGCCATAGAGTGTTTGCTTTAATGCCGCTTCGGAATCGGGCATAGTAGCTATTAAGGAAGTTTTTTTCTGACCTCCCGAACAAGCAGTTAACAGCGCGAGCGCAAAAACTAAAACAATAATTTTTAAATCACTAGTTAAGAAGCGCATAGGAAAACTCATATTGATTCAGATAAAATCATTATATTTCCGTCAATTCTAGCGCAAACTTAAAAAATATTATGCTATATAAAATCCGCCAATCGTGTAGAAGACTTTCGATTATGCTCAAAACAAACAGAAATTGGAGGGATTCAATCGCGCAATTTTAATATAAAGATGCTTTAATTAAAGCTATGTTCGCGTTAATAGTTGATACCCATTTGAGAATAAACCAAAGGATATAGCTCTAAATAACTTGCTTTATTCAATATTGAGCGGATCGTTGAAAGGAGGGTACGGTTGCTCGATTGGCAGGTGCGGCGGCAGGGAAAGCAGCCGTCAAGCCCCCCATGGATGGGTTTACGGCGTTCCTCGACAGGCATACTCCGCACCCTGAACACGGAGAAATTTCTCAAACTGAGAATTGCTGTTACTCTTCATGGTGAAATGCTTTTTCTAGGTTAAAAGTTATGATCAACAATTACTCTAAAAAGGTTAAACGCGAGTTACGAGAATTAGCTGCACAAGCCTATGAAAAGGAACTTGCTCTTGAGCTCAAAAAACTGGAGAAAAGTTTTGCTGAATGGCGCAATGGTTCGATTAGCAGTGGCGAATTGAGTCATTGCGTGCATCGTCATGAAACAGGCGCATCAAAATCTCTATATAAAAAATATAACTACGGAGATATTCATCTTAACGTTGCTTATGCGATTGTAACAGGCATCGTTGATTAACAAGCGGCATCGGAGGACTTAAAAAAAGCCATTGCCTCATTCATTAACTATTACCAAGTTGCGAAAGACGATGGTGATATCAAGGCACTGGAGCATTAAACCGCTGAACGGTGGGTGATATACTAATGATTAAAAGGCAACCAAGGCAGAAAGGTCCTGCCTTGGTTAAACGAACTTGAGATTTATTCGGCTGCGACAATCAATTTAACGGTTGCAACAACATCCGAATGCAAATCGATATCGATTTCATACTCGCCGACTTGGCGAATAGCCCCTTCAGGCAACCGAACCTCATGTTTTTCAACCTTTGCACCGGCTTCAGTTAATGCATCGGCAATGTTTTGAGTACCGACGGAGCCGAACAATTTGCCTTCGTCTCCAGCTTTATGTGTAACGGTTACCGATAGGTTATTCAATGCTTCCGCTCTCGTTTGAGCCGCCAAATATTTCTCGGCGGCCGCTTGTTCTAATTCGGCCCGGCGCGCTTCGAATTCAGCTATTTTTGAAGCGGTTGCGGCAACGGCCTTGCCTTTCGGCAATAAAAAGTTTCTACCGTAACCGGATCTTACGCTAACTTTGTCACCCAGATTGCCTAGTTTTGCAATTTTTTCAAGAAGAATCACTTCCATCGTTATCTACCTCTGTTTCGGCTATTACCGAATTATTGTGCGCCATCAGGCGCCGGATTATTTGGAAAATTTATTTCGTAAGTTCAACCACGCATCAGCCAGGCCTATACCGGCAACCGGGAACATGACATGAGGTATGATCAATAACGTGACGTAAAACATCGGTACCAAAAAACGCCCGGAGCTCAACCTTGATAACATCAAATGCAATACTGCAGCCCCGATGAAGGTATAGAGCACAAACAATAGAATTGTGATATTCCACGCGACTTCCGAAAATATGCCGCTGTCAAACCACGCAATTGCTATTACGATGATGCTACCGATGGCCAGACGAGGATGGGTGCTCAAGGATAAATATTCAGCCCTGAAGCCTCCGGGATTATAGAGTATCGATTGCCACCATCTGCCTAAAAAAAGCCCAAATAAAAGGCTAAATATGGTGCCTGCAGCTACGACGCCTGTCATATAATGAGCCATGGCATGAACCGATTGCTCGATATTGTCAACAGGCACATCCGGCGATGACGCCATCATTGGCTTAATCATCTGTTCCAGCATCGGCAGCCAAAATTCGGACGGGGAGGATTGATAAAGATAAAACCCTAGCACTCCAAACGCACCGAGCAATATTGCTATTTCAACCGCAAGAGACAAATGCCTGCCTTCTCTCAGAACGATTGAGATAATCCAGATTGGTGACCACATCACCAAACCGTATAGCAGCGCAAATTGATATCCGCCTAAAACCAAAAGGCCCAATGCAGCAGCTGCGGCGCTGGCAAATAATAGCACCCATAGCCCTTCATACGCGCCTCGGCGCAATGTCACCAATGCAACAGTAGCCGAACTTACAATACTTACCGGGGGAATGATCAGCGATATTAAAGCCAAGGTCGATGCAACCATGATGGCCTGCATCCTCCCTCGCATGATGTATTCCGCTAAAAATTTCATACGCCCGGTTTAAATTTTATTTATGTGCGTCGCAATACGGCAATAATGCGATAAAACGCGCGCGCTTAATTGCCGCCGACAACTGTCTTTGATGCTTGGCGCTCGTTCCGGTGATGCGACTAGGAACTATTTTTCCGGTTTCGGTAATATATTCGCTCAAGGTATCGATATCTTTGTAATCGATTTCGTTTGATCCATCCGTACTAAAGCGGCTTAGTTTTTTACGTCTCATGTTACGTGCCATAATATTCTCTCGATTCAATAACGGTTATTCTTCGGATACTGTTTCGTCGGCCTTATCATCTTTTGCCGAGTCTTTGACTTCTTCGACATCGGAGTCGTCAGCGTCGGCTTTAGCCTTTAATTCGGCCGCTTTATTTTCATCCGCTGTCGAGGTCGCTATTTTAGAAGGCTCGGTAACGGCTTCCTTTCTCAGCAACGTCATGCTCCGCAAAATTGCATCGTTAAAACGAAAACCGCTTTCCAGTTCTTCAAGGGTTGGTTGATCGCATTCGATGTTCATCAACACGTAATGAGCTTTATGAATCTTGTTGATGGGATAAGCTAAATGCCTACGCCCCCAATCTTCAAGACGGTGAATTTTGCCAGACGCAGCCTCAATGGTCGCTTTGTAACGATCAACCATCGCCGTAACCTGAGCACTTTGGTCGGGATGGACTAAAAAGACAATTTCATAATGTCGCATGATTACTCCTTTCGGGAAAAAGCCTTCCATCTCTGTCTTAAGTAAAGATGGTAAAGCAAGGATATGGCACGGAATGCGCCAAAACCGGAAATTATAAATGTTTTATTCATACTGGGCAAGCGATTGCTTATTATCTCAGCAACCCCAGTTTAAGCAGTTTCGCAGACCTTAGGCCGTGGGATATGCTTGACGAGCAATACCGTCACCTTGCACCTAAATTATCCAGATAGCCAATAGACTATGGAATTTAGGTACTGAGTAAACCTATGGGGCTTGATGGCAGCTCTAATACCAAGGTTGGCGTGAATGCAGGTTTGCATTACGCCATGGATGGCTTGTATTAGGACACCAACTGCAGGCGCTTTAGGCGATGAAGGGTTGAAAAATGCTCCTGCATTTTCTGCATTCGTTACATCCTTGTAACTCTGCAATTGTCGAAGAGCAATAAAATCCGCGCTGTTGCCGACACCTATCAGTCAAGCCCCTTCCAGCATTTGTCGAAGTTATTTCATATTCGTCCCTTAGCTATTGCACGAAAACTTCTTGCAAAAAAGCAACCAAACTTTTCCATGAACGCTTATCGGCAAGAGCGTTATAGACGGTACCGAAACCAGGATCGTTAGCCACCGGATTTGTAAACGCATGAACGGTATTACCGTATATATGCATTTGCCAATCAGCACCTGCGTCGGTCAATTCCTTTTCCAATGTCACGACATGGTCGACCGGCACCATCGGATCATCATTACCGTGCATCACTAATACCTTAGCCTGGATATGAACTGCAGACAGATTGGCCGGTGGAATCAGCAAACCATGAAAACTAGCCACACCTTTTAGATCGGCACCGGTCCTAGCCAAATCGAGCACACATAGGCCACCAAAACAAAAACCGATCGCCGCAATCATTTGATCGTCGACCCAAGGCAATAATTTAACCGCCGACAATGCTGCAGCAATTCTTCTTTGCAACATCGAGCGATCATCCATAAAAGGCTGCATCAATTGAGAGTTTTCTTCAACGCTGTTCCCTCGTTTGCCTTTACCGTACACATCCAATGCGAAACCGACATATCCCAACTCTGCAAGCTTTGTTGCCTTATCGGCAACAAATTCGTCTCGCCCACCCCAAGCATGACTAATCAACACAGCAGGACGTCGACCTTTCAATGCATCGTCATAGGCAAAAAAACCTTCTAAAACCGCATCGCCATCCAGATAGTCGACAGTATTCGATACAATCGCCATATTGTTCTCCTCGTTGATTGAATTTATAAATTACACCCATCGTATATCAAAATTCAGCGTCTCCTCGGGCACTGCCGAAATTTGAAACGCGAAAGGTATATATTTTTCACACATCAGATCTCGGCACCGACTTTATTTTCTGTTTGATTTAAAAACAGTAAAAGGCATGGGATGCGCCTATCGAGAACCACCGTGAACTCAGAACCTAAATTCCATAATTTATTGGCTATGATTAACGATCTTGGATAATTTAGGTGTTGGGCCTTTGACAGGCACCCTAGTGCCGAATTTTGATCTACGATGAGTATTCTTCGACGAACTCTTCGCCGCCTAACGAACGGCTCCGCTTTTTTAAGCCAAGCCAGTACAACTTGGATTTAATTTTTTCCGGGTCATATCTCGCCTTTCTCTCTTAAGCGATTCAAAAAACCCGCCGCAGCTTCCTCAACCAAATCCAACACACGTTCAAATCCATACCGACCGCCGTAGTATGGATCCGGCACCTCACGTGTACCAACATGTGGCGCATGATCCAACAAATAACTTATCTTGTCCCGATGAACTTCGGGACAAGCTTCAAGCAGAATCGAATAATTGTCGTCATCCATCGCCAGCAAATAATCATAGTCCTCGAAATCCCCATAAATAACTTTCCTGGCTTGCAAATGTTGCAATTCGATACCACGCTCTCTTGCGGCTTTTTGAGCCCTTAAATCCGGCTGTTCGCCAACATGATAGGCATGCGTTCCTGCTGAATCGATTTCAAATAAGTGCCTAAGCCCTTCCTCTTCAATTAGCTTGGTAAACACTCCTTCGGCAGTCGGAGAACGGCAAATATTACCCATGCAAACAAAAAGAACTTTGATTTTTTTCATAGCTGTTCGATCTTTTTTGATTAAAACGCCCTATAGTTTACATTAGCTTGATCACGATTGAAGGATTGAAGGATTGAAGGATTGAATCCTCTCGACTAATCTTCGATATGAACACCACTATCACTCCCTTTATACTCATAAAAATGACTAATATCTAATGAATGTATGGAGCGTGGCTAGCGAAGTTGTCGACAGGCATGCTCCACACCCTAAATTCCGAGAACATGTTCAGCATGGGAATTGCTGGCAATAACTCTTTGGAGTATCGATTTGGTCTCATCTAATTTATACTTTCAAGCCGATAAAAACCGGGCACCGGCGCTGAAAATCTTGGAAACGGAGCGCCAGCGAAGTGAAGATTTTTAGTCCCCGATAGCCGTAGCGCCGGGTGTTTTGCCGGAGTCTGCGCGACTAGCGCAGGCGGAGGCAAAATACAAGGCATCGCGACACGGCGTCAAGC
>JAHJSQ010000069.1 GCA_018830325.1 Gammaproteobacteria bacterium | reverse complement strand
TCAGTCCCCCGGCAATTATCGTTCCCACGCTCTGCGTGGGAATGCCTGAGTACCGCTCCAGCGGTACGAGACGCTAGAGCGTCTCGGGCGGCATTCCCACGCTGGAGCGTTGGAACGATAGGGGGTGTGAATAATTACTTGGAGATTGGTGTAGTATTCACTTCAACTATTAACGCGAACATAGCTTTTGAAAAAGGGGGATTGAGGGGGATTTATTTAAATAATCTCCACCTATTCCCTTTTTTTTCATCGTTCCTACGCTCTGCGTGGGAATGCATCCCGGGACGCTCTGCGTCCCGATAGGTCGATAATCCCAGCAACCAGACATTCTCTACAGTTTCTTAATACAATTGCCCGAGGCAGTCGACGCAGAGCGTCTAAAGCAGCATTCCCACGCTGAGCACTCATCGTTATACATAAATTGTAGGGTACGCTGCGCGTACCAAAGCCGTGCCCTGGCGACTCGGTTGGCACATGAACATTGCGGGGTTACCATGGTACGCACAGCGTACCCTACGCGGATCGCCTAGCGCTAGGCGATCCGCGAGTGTTAAGTGACAATAAATGGTATTGAGGTCTCGATGGTTAAGATTGCGAAAAGGTAATTTTTGACTTATGTATAACGATGAGAGCTCTGCTTGGGCAAGAAGTCTTGGAAGCTCCAGCTTCCCGAAGCCGGCAAGCAGAGCTTGCGAGACGGGTTTCCCAAACAGAGTTTGGGAAACAGCGGAAGATGTGTATAACGATGAGCGCGCAGAGCATGGGAACGAGCGTTTTGTGAGGATACCTTAGGGATCGAGGGGGATTTATTTAAATAATCTCCACCCAACCCCTTTTTTTTCAAAGAGGAAGACTAAATATTTACGTGTCGTTAGATTTCATACCCTATCATTTACCAGCCACGCCTTAGGATATCGGCAATGACTAGAGTTATCGCGCTTTAGTTGAGGCAACTTGCTAAACAAGTGCATCATACTTTATTAAAACAATAAATCCGACAGCCCGCCGACCCATTTGCCTTTTGTGACTAATCTGTCGGCAGCCATGTCAAAAATGTCAGCTCCTTTGGCCACATCCAAGTTTAGGAACGAGCATGAAATAACTTCGACAACTTCTGGGAGGGGGTCGGCGGCAGGGAAAGCCGCCGTCAAGCCTGCATGGAAGTATTTACCCAGCACCTAAATACCATAACCCGTTGGCTACGGTTAATTAACTTGGATAATTTAGGTGCTGGGTTTACGGCGTCCTGTCAAGCGAGTCACCGAATCGCCGCAAAGCCTAATACTTGTAGCAGTTATTTTGTGCATATTCCTTAGGACTTAATCGTAAATCAAAAAAACCGGCACCGGAGCCTCCTTAAGCATCGTCGAAATTTGAAGTACGAAAGGCATAATACTTGGGCATGAATAATGCTTAAATATATTATTTAGAGCATTATGCTAATTTTTTGACATCTGCGTGTAATAATATTCGAAGATACTTTTATCAGTTTTCGACACAACACGCCGATCTTTGTATAGTCATCGTAGATCAAAATTCGGCACCGGGTGCCTTTTCGGACACTACCGAAATTTGAAGTACGAAAGGTATACTATTTTATTTAATTTAACCGGATAGGAATTTTATAATGACGCAAAAAGCCCGAGTTCTTCTTGCTCTAGCACTATCGACAGCCTCATTTCATTCTCATGCTGTGACTTTGAACCCTGAAAACGGACATTATTATTTATTGGTCGACTTCACCGACGACTGGCGCCTCGACTGGAATGATGCAAAATCCCACGCCGAAACGTTGACGCATAACGGTGTATCGGGGCACTTGGCCACAATAACTAATCAGCAAGAAGACGATTTTATTTGGCAACTGGGCGGCGAAGGCCGTTTCCTGGGCGGATTCAATAACAGCACGCTCAACGAAGCAGGCGAATGGGTTCATAATGATTGGCAATGGGTAACCGGCGAGACATTTGGTTTTTACAACTGGGTCGAGGGAGAGCCGAATCACTGGAACGATGGAACCGGCCAAACACCTGCTAATGAAGACTATTTGATGTACTGGTGGTCGGACGCCAATTTAATAGGACGGTGGAACGACACGAATGTCGACTCTTCTTGGTTCGACGGTAACAGCATTGTTTTTACCACGCAAGGATTCATTGTTGAATTTTCAACAAGCAATACTTCTCCTGTTCCCCTACCTGGCGCGTTTTGGCTTTTTTCGAGCGGATTATTGCTTGCCGGCTACTTGCGACGAAACCGTATTATACCCATCGCAGATCAAAATTCGGCGTCGGGGTGTCCGTCAAAGGACGCCGTGAATACATCCCTGTAGGCTCTATGCCAGCTCCATGCTGGCAAAGCCTTTGCCGCAAACCCCGGCGCCTCCTCAGGCACTGCCGAAATTTGAAGTGCGAAAGGTATAGTTAAGAATTAATACTTGGCGGGTTTCCATAACGCCAGGGATGGTGTGTAAGCAGAACTGTTGTTAATCACAACCCCTAGCCGCCTGACGATTAAACCTACTATGTGCGTTAAGCCGGCCACTACGATTTTATTATTAAAGCGTACAAACAACCGAAATTCAGGAGCTCACGCAACAACATCCTTCTCATCTCTACAAACCAAACGGCCTGGGAAAATGCAACTAAAACAACTTCCCTTCCCGACTTCGCTATTTATTTCTAATTTGGCTTCATGATTTTGCAGCGCATGCTTGACGATTGCTAGCCCCAAACCGGTCCCGCTTTGTTTTTTACTGAGATTGGTATCGACCCTGTAAAAGCGTTCGGTGACTCTTGGAATCTCGGATGCCGCTATGCCCTCGCCATGATCTTCCACATCCAGTCTCGGGCAACCCTGATGCTCATACCAGCGCACATTGACAATGGAGTCTTCGGACGAATATTTCAAGGCATTGACTAACAAATTGGTAAAGGCGCTACGTAAATCCTCTTCCACACCGATTATTTTGGCTTGGCTATCCAGTTTGAGATCGATACGTCCTGACGACTTTTTCAGACTAGCGCCTTCGCTGCATATTTTACTTAGCAAACCTGGAATATCGACGCATTGCGCCTTCTTTTTTTGAGTTTCCAGTCGCGTCAACAACAATAAATCGTCGACTAGATGCTCCATGCGCTCGGTTTGACTCTGCATTTGCGTGATCGAATTGCTTAACAATCCCGATTCGCCGTCATCCATATCTTTGATCGTCTCCAAATATCCTTTCAGTACCGTTAGCGGCGTTCTTAGCTCATGAGAAACATTCGCGACAAAATCCTTGCGCATGATTTCCATTTTTTTCAGCTGAGTAACGTCTTGCGCCAAAAGCAATCGCAAGCCGACTCCATAAGGAACGACTCGGACTGAGAGCATCACATTTGCATCGACTGGAGAAGGGAGCACGATCACATCGTCGTATTTGCGATTATCCAAGTAGCGGGTGAACTCGGGAAAACGAATCAAGTTAGGTATCCGCTGACCTTTGTCGGATTTGTCGAGACCCAGCACTTTCATCGCCGCTTTGTTGGTCCATTCGATTTCATCGCTAGGACCAAGCACAACAGCAGCATCCGGCAAAGCCTCGGTCGATTTGCGAAATTGATCGACCATTTTTCCGAGCTTTTTTTTGCGCTTTTTTTCGCGCTTTTTCATGCGATAAACGTGGTAGTAAATAGCCTCCCAAATACCGGTCGACTTCGGATATTTTCCACTACCGCCGTTGTCTATCCATTTTTCGAATCGATAAATCTGATAGAACTGCCGAATCAAAATGCTCACTAAGAGTACAAACAGCATCGGCACAAGAATTTTGCCCAAAACCCCGACAACGATTGCGGCAAGCAACAGTAGCGATAATGTTGCAACTTCCCTAATCCATGGATTCATTGGGTTTTAGCTAATCAGCGAAAATCGGTATCCGAATCCGCGTACGGTTTGCACCAGTTCTTCCCGCCCGTATTCGGCCAATATTTTTCTTAATCGTCTAATATGCACGTCGACGGTCCTCTCTTCGATATAAACACTACGCCCCCAAACTTGATCGAGCAATTGCGTGCGGCTATAGACTTTATCCGGATGCGTCATAAAAAACTGCATCAATCTGAATTCGGTCGGGCTGACATCCAGTTGTTTGTCGCCTATCGTCAACCGGTGCTGCTCGCTGTCAAGAATCATGTCGCCAAGCGTAATCTGTGCCAAGTCTTGGATTTTACCGGTTCTACGCAGTACGGCGCGTATTCTTGCGACCAGTTCCTTCGGCGAAAAGGGTTTAGTCATGTAATCGTCGGCACCAATTTCGAGCCCGCGCACTTTGTCTTCTTCCTCGCCTCGAGCGGTCAATAAAATAATCGGGATTTCCCGGTAAAATTGGTCTTTCTTAAGACGCCTAGCCCATTCGATACCGCTAATGCCGGGCAACATCCAGTCCAACACGATCAAATCCGGCATGCGTTCCTGAAGAATCAAATTAGCCACTTCGGCATCGGCGCATTGACTCGCTTCGAAACCGGACTGCTCCAATACCATCGCCAGCATTTCTCGGATAGCATCCTCATCTTCGACGACTAAAACGCTCAATCTACTCATATGCTTCTACAGGTCAATAAAATTTCGATTTTAGCAGGAGCTATGTTACGTTTTTATGACAATTATGTGATCATGCCGATATTGTATACCTTTCGCACTTCAAATTTCGTCAGTGCCGGAGGAGGCCTCGGGGTGCTAGGTCGATTTTTGCTCCTGCAAAATCGACATTCACGCCATCCATGGCGCTCGCAAAGGCTTTGCCAGCATGGAGCTGGCATAGAGCCTACATGGACGTATTCACGGCGTCCTTTGACGGGCACCCCGAGGCCGAATTTTCATCTACGATGAGTATAAGATTTCCGACTCTTTCAATAGCCGTATTGCCATCCATATCGACTATGGATGGCAATAACTGTCCTAAGCTAAAACCTCTCCTCAGCCCTTCACTGAGAGAGATCTGAGGAAGCGCCAAGGGCTTCGAGAAATCAAGCCGCTTTCGAAAACGCCAATGTACCGCCTTCGACATCGACAACAATTTTGTCGCCCGGACAGAATTTTCCACCAAGAATCTCTTGAGCGAGCGGGTTTTCCAATTGATGCTGTATCGCGCGTTTCAGCGGTCTTGCGCCGTAAACCGGATCGAAACCGGCTTCGCCGAGTTTATCCAGAGCCGCCTCGCTCAACTCCAAATCGATGTCGTGATCGAGCAGGCGTTTACGCAAATAGCGAATCTGAATATCGGTAATCGCACGAATTTGATCGCGGCCCAGCGGATGAAATACGACAACATCGTCGATACGGTTGATGAACTCGGGACGGAAATGATAGCCAACCACTTCCATCACGGCCGCTTTCATTGCCGCGTAATTTTCCTCGCCGGCAAGCTCTTGTATTCGATCCGAACCCAGATTCGACGTCATCACGACAACGCTATTGCGGAAATCGACCGTCCGTCCCTGCCCGTCGGTCAACCGGCCGTCGTCGAGCACCTGCAGCAGCACGTTGAACACATCTGGATGCGCCTTTTCGACCTCGTCGAGCAAAATCACCGAATAAGGCTTGCGCCGCACCGCTTCTGTCAAATATCCTCCTTCTTCGTAACCCACATAGCCCGGAGGCGCGCCGATCAGACGCGCGACCGAATGTTTCTCCATAAACTCGGACATATCGATGCGCACCATCGCATCCTCGGTATCGAACAAGAATTCGGCCAGTGCCTTGCACAGTTCGGTTTTACCGACGCCGGTTGGTCCCAAGAACAGGAAAGAACCGTTCGGACGATTAGGATCGGAAAGCCCCGCCCGCGAACGACGGATCGCGTTGCTGACCGAAATCAGCGCTTCGGTTTGTCCGACCACGCGCTTTTGGATCTGCTCTTCCATGCGCAATAATTTGTCGCGCTCGCCTTCCATCATTTTCGAAACCGGAATACCGGTCCATTTCGAAACAACTTCGGCGATTTCCTCATCGGTTACCTTATTGCGAAGCAGTTTCATTTCCTGCATCTCGGCTTGCGACGCCAAATCCAACTCCTTGACCAGCGAAGGAATCACGCCGTATTGCAATTCGGACATGCGGCTCAAATCGTTCGCGCGACTGGCGACTTCCAATTCCAACCTGGCTTGTTCCAGTCTTTCCTTTATCGCAGTAGTACCTTGCAGCGCAGCCTTTTCAGCCTTCCAGATTTCGTCAAACTCGGAATATTCTTTTTCCAGATTCTCGATCGCTTCCTCGAGGCTTTCCAAGCGTTTCTTAGAGGCATCGTCGGTTTCGTTTTTCAGCGCTTCGCGTTCGATCTTCAATTGAATCAAGCGCCGTTCGAGTCTATCCATCGCTTCCGGTTTTGAATCGATTTCCATGCGGATGCGACTGGCCGCCTCGTCGACCAAATCGATCGCCTTGTCCGGCAATTGCCGATCGGAAATGTAACGATGCGACAGCGTTGCAGCAGCGACGATCGCGGGGTCTGTAATTTCGACGCCATGATGCACTTCGTATTTTTCCTTGAGGCCACGCAATATTGCGATCGTATCCTCGACGTTCGGCTCATCGACCAGGACTTTTTGGAAACGGCGCTCCAAGGCCGCGTCCTTTTCGATGTATTTGCGGTATTCGTCTAGGGTGGTCGCACCGACGCAATGCAATTCGCCGCGCGCCAAAGCGGGCTTAAGCATATTGCCGGCATCCATCGCGCCTTCCGCCTTACCCGCACCAACCATCGTATGCAATTCATCGACGAATAAAATGATTTGTCCGTGTTGCTTGGCAATGTCGTTAAGCACCGCTTTCAGGCGCTCCTCGAATTCACCGCGGAATTTGGCGCCGGCGATGAGCGCGGCCATATCAAGTGACAACAATTGTTTGCCCTTGATACCTTCGGGAACCTCGCCATTGACGATGCGTTGCGCCAAGCCTTCGACGATCGCGGTCTTGCCGACGCCGGGCTCGCCGATTAGCACTGGATTGTTTTTGGTACGACGCTGCAAGACTTGAATCGTGCGTCGGATTTCGTCGTCCCGGCCGATCACCGGATCGAGCTTGCCTTGTTCGGCTTGCTCGGTAAGATTGATCGTATATTTGCTCAAGGCTTGACGTTGCTCCTCGGCGTTGGCATCGTCGATGTTTTGTCCGCCGCGGACATTGTCTATGGCTTTTTCGGCTGCCTCTTTCGTAACGCCGGCTTTTTTTAGAATATCTTGTAGAGCGCCCGATGTTTCGGAGGCGGCCAATAAGAATAATTCGCTCGAGATGAATTTATCGCCGTGTTTTTGCGCGAGCTTGTCGGTCACATTCAACAAGCGCGACAATTCGTTGGAAATCTGCACGTCGCCACCGATGCCGGAAACGGTCGGCGTGCGTTCAAGTACCTTGGTCAATTCAGCCTGCACGATATTCGGGTTTGCGCCGATTTGCGACAACAGCGGACGAATACTGCCGCCGTCCTGGTTCAATAACGCCAGCATCACATGGGCCGGTTCGATGAATTGATGATCCTTACCCAAAGCCAGGCTTTGCGCATCGGCCAATGCCATCTGAAACTTGCTGGTCAATTTGTCCATTCTCATGTTGTTTACCTCATCGGTGAATTTGTATATTACTCCTAACATGGAGGGGAACCAGCCGTTTTTCAAGCGCATCGAGAAAAATCACCTTTATTCCGGCCATGTTCGCGTTAATCCGAGAAAAAGCATTTCAGCTCGTTTCTATCGTTACTGGACGCTGGAGCGTCCAGGGCTGCATTCCCACGCTGGAGCGTGGGGAACGATAATCTTTCCCCTTTCCCCTTTCCCCTTTCCCCTTTCCCCTTTCACCTTTAATCTTCCCCCAAACTAGCCTTACCCGCATCCATTACGATAGAATCTTAATGGCCTACAAGGAGTAATCATGTTTTTGCGCAATAATCGTTTTGTCAGACAGATCTTCAGCAGTTTTTTGGATTTAGCCCCTATTTTGGTCGTGGTATTGGTTTTTCAAATCGCGGTCATACAACAACCCATTCCCGATGTACTCAACTTGATCGTTGGCTCCTTATTTGTTGTATTGGGCTTGACTTTTTTTATGCTCGGCCTTGAACAAAGTCTGTTTCCGATCGGCGAGTCGATGGCTTATGCGTTTGCTAAAAAAGGCAGCTTGTTTTGGCTGTTGTTTTTTTCGTTCTGCCTCGGCTTCGGCACGACCGTCGCCGAACCGGCGTTGATTGCCGTAGCGAGCGAAGCGGCCAATATCGCAGGCAAAGGCAATATCATCGAAAATACCACCGAGGCCAAAGACAGTTATGCATTCGCACTTCGTTTAACCGTTGCCGTTTCGGTCGGTTTTGCGATCCTAATAGGCGTACTCAGAATCATCCGCGGCTGGCCGCTGCATTATTTGATCATCAGCGGGTATTGCATCGTTATTGTCATGACGCCTTTTGCACCCGCGCAAATCATAGGCGTTGCTTACGATTCGGGAGGCGTCGCAACCTCGACGATTACGGTTCCTTTAGTGACCGCCTTAGGTGTCGGTTTGGCTAGTTCGATCAAAGGCCGAAATCCGATGACCGACGGTTTCGGCTTGATCTCGTTTGCGTCGTTAAGCCCGATCATATTCGTTTTGGCTTTTGGAATAGTGTCATGATCGATTGGCTCATTCATTTCAGTGAAGATTTACTGAAGACTTGCCGTGATGTGGCCCCGATTACAGCTATCATTATCGGCTTTCAAGTTTTAGTGATTCGCAAACCCATCCTACATCCGATGAAGACCTTGCTCGGTTTCGTGAATGTATTGATCGGGATTACTTTCTTCATGGACGGTTTAAAAATGGCTTTATTTCCGTTGGGCGAATTAATGTCCACGCAATTGACCGCGCCGGAATTTCTCGGCATTCCACCTGATACAACGGTTGCCGATTGGCGGAATTATTTTTGGGTCTATCTCTTTGCCGGAAGCATCGGGTTTGCAACAACATTAGCCGAACCTTCACTGTTGGCAGTCGCGGTTAAAGCCGAGGAAATTTCCGGCGGCGCGATCCGTGCCTGGGGCTTACGCATTGCCGTTTCATTAGGTGTTTCCTTCGGTATCTCCTTGGGAGCCTTTCGAATTGTCAATGGTACGGAACTCTATTTTTTTATAATCGGAGCCTATATCATTGTTATTATTCAAACAATTTTGACTCCTAAATTAATAGTCGGATTGGCTTACGATTCCGGCGGCGTCACAACGTCAACCGTTACCGTGCCGCTCGTCACGGCGCTTGGCATTGGCTTGGCGACAACGGTTCCGGGCCGCAACCCGTTACTTGACGGTTTCGGCTTAATTGCATTCGCCAGTCTGTTCGCGGTAATTGCCGTACTGACTTATGCACAGCTCGCCGAATGGCGCAATAAAAAACGAAATTCATCCAATCAAAGCCCATCCAAATAACCGAGGAAAGCCATGCGTTTCAAATTAATCATCGCCTTTGTTGAAGACTCGAAAACCGATCTCGTACTCGATACCGCACGAAAAAGCGGCGCCAAGGGTGCAACCGTGATCAACCATGCCCGCGGTGAAGGCATGAAGCAATCCAAGACCTTTTTCGGTCTGACCCTGGAAACTCAACGGGATGTATTGATGTTTCTGGTTGAGGAACATTTGAGCCGCTATATCCTCGAAAAAATCGCCAAAGCAGCCGAATTCGATGCCACATCAGGCACCGGCATCGCTTTTAAAATCGATGTTGAAGATGCGATCGGGGTGATGCATCAAGTCGAACAATTAACCCAAGAACTGGAAGATGAAATATGATCGATAAAACTAAAATCATTCATGTCAGAGACGTCATGAAAACCGACTTTTCGATGATCGAAGGCTCGGCCTCGGTCAGCGACGCATTGAAACTGATGAAGTCGCAAAAAACCTCGGTATTGGTTGTCAATAAACGCCATGAATTCGACGAATACGGCCTGGTCACCTCCGGCGATATCGCCCGCTACGTTCTAGCCAAGGATAAGGCTCCGGACCGCGTCAATGTCTACGAGATCATGGCCTGCCCGGTGATTCAGGTTTCTCCCGAAATGGACATCCGCCTTTGTTCACGACTGTTCGCAAACTATAACCTGGTCCGCGCGCCGGTCATCGAAAACGGTAAAGTCATCGGCATGATCAGCCCGAATGCGCTGGTGCTGGACGGCATGTACCGAAACCTTTAATGGCATTAGGCTTTAAAAAAAGCTACAATTTTGCCCGATCAGAAAACCGATCTTGAGTGAACGCCTACCTGTTTTACTCCCTTTATACTCAAAAATTAGTTAACTTTATGAAGGTATGGGGTGTGGCTAGCGAGGATGTCGGCAGCAGGGAGCTGCCGCCAAGCCCCCATGGATGGGTTCACCCAGCACCTAAATTTCATAGTTCATTGGTTATGATTAACTATCTAGGATAATTTAGGTGCTGGGTGAACGGCGGTCCTCGATTGACACATCCCATACCTTTTTATTCTTAGACGGTTTTTCGACCAAAAGGGAGTAGGTTGATGTCCGGCAATCAATCAGGTCGTTCTGCGTCACACAGTAAGTTAATATTAGTAGGAGTTTTAAAAAAATGGCAACAGGCACTGTAAAGTGGTTTAACAACACGAAAGGCTTCGGCTTTATTGAACCGTCGGAAGGTACGGAAGACGTCTTCGTTCACCATTCAGTCATCCAGGGAGAAGGTTTTAAAACATTGAGCCCCGGACAATCGGTACAATTCGAAATCGAATCGGGCCCTAAAGGCCTGACAGCCGCGAACGTTATTCCAGGCTAACGGACGCTTCGCTCAACGAAAAAGGCCCTTATCGGGATGGTAAGGGCCTTTTTTTATGATCGGATGAATCAACTCAGCCGAGCACAATATCCGGGTTCTTCTGTCGAATCATGGAATCGATACGAATCCGAATCTTTGGACTCTATTTGATAGTCCGGACCGAAAACGGGTAAGGCTGTTTTCCAACCCTAGGCTATGAACGGCGCAACAAGCGGCCGCCACTCATCAGCCCCAGCGCGCCGAGGAACAGAAAAAACGCTGCCGGAATCGGGACTTCGGCTAAACTCGGTCCCAGTACACGCATTGACACAGCGCGTTGGAAATCACTCATCCCCTCCCCGTTCTTCACATCCACATCCACGTCCAGTTGATTATTGAACAGAATATAAAACGAATCGGATCGTGTAGGACGTTTATCCGAAAACAGACTCATTTCCACTAAATAAGCTCCAGCAGGACCGCCATTCGCTGTTCCAGGGTTGGTTTCCAGAAACCAATTCAAATGCGTATGCAATGAGCCATTGGCGGCAGCCGAACCTACTATCAGAGATTCCGCACCGGACACGCCTTTTCCTGAATAGTTCGTAGAGCCCTCGGTTTTGGGCGGACAGATAAGACGGCCGCAGCTTTGATCAATAACCGGATCTAACAGTCTTCCACCGGCTAGCCTAATCTGAACATTATCCGGTGCAATATTCCAGGCACCTGTTGCGGGATTCCAGAACTCCATCACACCGAGTGCCTGATAAAAAACCACCTCGTTTCCAGCAAGCGCACCGGCGGCAGACTGAAACCCGGGATTGTCAGTTGCATGCTGCCCGGAAAATACAAAATGTGTAAAAGTGGTGACATAAATATCTTTACCGGTTTCAAAATCGGTCGGCAGAGTATTGGGCGGAAGCCCCAAACTTTCGACGCCGGCAATATCGCAGCCAAGCTCGGGACGTGAACAAAAACCGGCTTGGATACTCGAGCCTACACGAGACACCTCAATATCTTGATGAAATGACGCCAACGCCTGAGTAGATGGTATAAAAAAAACCGCAGCCAGCAACAAGCTTGGCCAAACGATGGGTTTAATCGACACACTCATTGTATTCTCCCGCCCCTTGAAGGCCTTATAGTCAAAAAGTTAATACTATACCTTTCGCACTTCAAATTTCGGCAGTGCCTAACTAGGCACCGGGGTGATCGGTCCCTCACCTAACGCTAGGTAAGGGACCGATCACCCCAGTACCGAATTTTGATCTACGATGGGTATAAAAAAATTTAAACGGTTTACCTATTGCCTGAGACTTCGGGCAAATATCCGTTTTGATTTTGAGCTCTACAAACTCACAATATAATTATTGCAATAATATAACATTACTTATAATGTTTTTACCCAGACTTATTTGTAAAAAACTGGCATAATTTCTAACCCATATTATTCAATATCTTAGGCCATAGGTACGGAATTTGTTAAGACTGGATAGCTTTCACTTCCCTCGCTCATTCGTCTGTTTCGTGGCTAAAAATAGGCCCGGAAACCTATTTCCAAACTCATTCCGGGCTCCGGTGCAATGTTGCGTAAAAAAGATGTGGAATTGCGGATCGGCGAATCGCTTAAATTCGAGGCCTTTCCAAACAGAAGGACTCTTTGCCCCGACTCCGCATGCCAGTCATATGAAACGTCGAGATCGAAACGGTGATAAGAAGGCGTCTCGGTTTCATCGATTCCTGGCCTGTCTTGCGCCAAGGCCTGGGTAAAACGTAGCGCACCCTGCCAAGCGTTTTTCTGCAAACCGACTTCGAATCCGTAACGTTGCGGCGGCAAGCGCGGCACGTCGCCCAGCGTCCTATCCTTAAAACGCCCGCGAACGTAATCGGAGAATAAGGTCAGATGCGGCATACCCCAATCGAACGACGGGTGAATTTTAATTTCCACTTCGTAACCGTAAAATTCCGCATCGTCGCCGCGAAAACCAAAGACAGGAAAACACCCTTCCAACTTGACACAAGCAGCTACTAATCTATTGCCTTCCAATTCGAAAAAGCCGAATTCAGAAGTTAAATTCTCCTGATAAATGAAATCTTTGACATCCTTTTGATAAACATTGCCTTGTAATGAAATCAAGGCATCATCGTAACGAATCCCGAGTTCGCGGTTACTTGCCCGCTCAACCGACAAATCCAAGGTACCGATATCAAAAGTGCGATTGGCCGGGTGCGGCCCTAGCGAATACAATTCATGGATATCCGGCGCGCGCTCCGAGTTTTGCCATGCCAAATAAATCGAACCGCCTTCGAAAGGTCTGTATGTAATACTCGCGGCCAACGAACTGGGTTTATGCGTCAATTTGCGAGTCGGCACCTCAAGCGCCTGCCCGAAAACCGTCCCTTTCAATAGTTTTGCATTGGGCTCGGTCACCTGCCGTTCATAACGGCCGCCGAACTCCAAGGTTAACTCATCGAAAAGATCCAGTTTTTCGGTAAAAAACAAACCCAAAGAATCGATTTGCGACTGAGGAACAAGATCGATTAGCTTTTCCCCTTCAATTTTCGGACTTTTAGCCAAAAACTCGCGTTCTTGCCATTGCAAACCCAAAAAACCGGACCACTGATCGATCAATCGATGCTCTAGTTCAAAACGAGTTTCCAAAACCTCATTGGTAAATAAGACCGAAAATTCAGACTCGCCTTCTTCATGTTCGTAATCGACAAAACCGGTCTTGACCGAGACCGACTCGATGTAGGGAATTGGATTGAACAACATGGCCTCGACATCGTAACGTCGCTGCTCCATCGCAAAACGCACCGCCTCGCCCTGATCGCTCCCCCCCGGTGCCACTCCGACATGACTATGGCCGCCCGGGTCGCCCGGCGGCAAACCGTAAGCCTTATAGGTATGGTTGTAACTGGTTCCTATATAGCCGAGATCGCCGATCAAGGAGATCCCGGCCGAACTGCCCCGGCTTTCCCCATCAGTATTTTTGATTTCGCCTTTGCTGTTGTTCAAAGGCGCATCGGTTTTCAGTTGTTTACGAAGCGCCGCTTCATCTAATGCGAAGCCCGGAATCCGGGTATTTTCGTTGCCGCGTTGAAAATAATCGAGATGGACGGCAACGTTACCTTTGCCGGCGTCGATGCCGACCATGCCGGCATTTTCTTTGGGATTGTGGTCATAGCGGTACTCGGCAGTGCCTTCGATCGGTTTTAACGGTACGCTATCGGGAATGCGCTTATGCTTGACATCGACGACGCCGCCGATTGCCCCGCTGCCGTAGCGCAAGGTAGCCGGCCCCCGGTGTATCGTAATACTATCGGCCAGTAACGACTCGGCCGCGACCGCATGATCCTGGCTCATCGCCGACGCATCGTGCGAGCCGATTCCGTCATGCATTACTCGCACCCGAGGACCGCCCATACCGCGAATGATCGGCTGGCCGACTCCTGGGCCGAACGAAGCATTGTAAACCCCCAATTCGCGTTCCAAGGTTTTGCCCAAAGTACTCGCCGACTTAAGGCGTAAATCGATATCGGATAATTCGGATGTCGAATCCGCCGTCGGCGCGATGCCTTCGATGACCATTTTTTCGAGTTCCACATCGAATTCGCCGGTTTCGGGCTCGGCGCTTTCGGTTGTTTCCATCGAGTCCCTCTCAGCACTTTCTAAAACAATCTCGCCGTTTTCAGAATCACCCGCTTCGGATGCCCAAAGCATGCCGCTCGCCGTTAAAATGCTCAACGTTAACGCTATCCAATTAATGACGGTGGGGATTTTCATGGTTCAGAGACCCGGCAAACGGTAAAGCACATCTCTTGCGCCTGGAGTTTCAGGGCGAATCTCAATCAGTTTTTCCAGCCATTGACGCGCGGTTTCAGGTTCTTTTTGGGCTTTGCCGATCGCCATGCTGACAATTTGAGCATAAGCCAGCGTGAAATCGGGACTGGTTTCAACCGATTGCAAATAGCCGCTCAATGCTCTGGCTTCGTCCTCGTTGTGGTCGATCATCGTCGCAAAATAAAGATTACGCGCCTTGACGAAGGCATCAACCCTTTCGGTAAATTCGGCATTGGCGTCACTGCTCAAGGACGACAAGGCGCTTGCTTGTTTAAACTGTAACGAGTTTAACAACGCTGCGAAGGAGGCATAAGACGCAACGCCGCGTTTAAGAGTAAACTTCGGCGCATCGAATAAAATAACGGGGTGATCATCGGTATTGATTGGAGCACCTTCGGCATAATCGGCCAACATGCGATGATCGGCCAGAAAATGCCCCGCCAATTGCACGGAACTTCGCACCGCCGCCAAATGCAGGTGTTGTTTTAAAGGTTGATTGAAGCCGATCGTGCTTTCGATTGCTTCGGGACGGGCCGTATCCCCGGACAATGCAATCAAAGCCAGCGAGGGATAGCCCAAATCGAAACCCGCCAACCAAGCTTCGGTCTTACCGAACACCGATTGAAAGGTTTTGATCACCGAACGCAGCATCGCTTCATCCATTTGATATAGAGGCAGCCATTGGCAATAGAGCCCTCCCTGCATCAATCGCTCTGCAATCGCTTGGAAATGTTCTTTGGTATAGAGCAGACCGCCGCCATCGCGGCCTGGATGAAATAGATCCCCTATCACTACATCATATTGCTGAGATGACGTTCGAACATAACGTCTGGCATCGGACGTATAAAGACGAACACGAGGGTTCTTGTGTAATTCGGCATTGTACGGCGAAAAATAAGGCAATAACGCCAAGGATTCCGGCACTAATTCGACCGCATCGATCCGGGATGCTCGATGAGTCAGCGCGGCGCCGGCGGTTACGCCTGTTGCTACGCCGAGATACAGAACATCGGACGGCTTCGGGTGTAACAACATCGGCACATGAGTTTGCATGCGTTGCAGACGCAGTGCGCGAACGCCTGTTCCGCCCATTTGGAAACGATTGTTGACACGAAGATTGCGTTCGTTCTGCTGTTCGATTACAGCCACCGAGGCCATCGCGCCTTCCCGGTACTCCAATACCGACTCGCCGGGCCTAAGGGTAACGATCTGCAAACGACCGGGTAACAGCAATACCAGGATTGCCGGTAGCGCATAAGCCCAGCGGGGTAAAATCGAAAACTTAGGCAATAGCAGCCAATAAGCCAATGCAATGCCGATCAATGTCCATTGGACACCGAGCAGCGGCACCAAAACGACACCCGCGACCAAAGGGGCTGCCAAGCCGCCGGCCATATTGACACCTAAGGCCCAACCGACGCCACCCGTAGCATGCCGGGCCGATTGTGCAAGATGACTAAATAAGGCACCCATGATTAAAGTCGGCGGCAACAGCACCGGTAAGGCCACGGTCAATTCGGCTAACAGCACAGCATCTAAACTATCGCCGAGACCGGTTCTTACCCACCAATATAAACCATGCGTTAGATAAAGCACCGAAAGTCCGGTGAGACAAAACAAACTCAAAGAGAACAACAAGCTCGTCAACAAACGATCGCCATCGCGGTTGCGACCGAAGCGGTGATAAAGCCCTGCGCCGATTGCTGTGCCGGTCAAATAAACGGCCAGCACCGCTGCAAAACTGTAAACGGTGCCTTCTAGCACCTGAGCCATCACCCTTACCGTAACGACTTCATAGGCGATACCCAAAAACCCTGTGATCGACAAGCGCCAAAACAGCGGCAACGGTTGCTTATGCGCCTTTTTGACTCTCGTTTTTTCGGGAAGCGATAATTCAGACTTTAGAAAGTAAAACAATCCGGCGGATAATGCGACCAAAGCATTGATAAATGCCAATGCAAACAGTGTTTGACGGTACCCTAATAGCGGCATCAGAGCATAGCTTGCAACCAGCACGCCCAGCACTGCACCGGCCGTGTTGACCGAATACGCCAGCGCTATTTGACGCGGATCGGCTTTGATTTGCGCTAACCAGCGATCGGCTGCCGGCAGCGTTGCGCCCATCGCCAGTGTAGCCGGTAACAATGCGAAAAACGGTACGAGAAAGGCGACAGACCAAAAATGCAGTAAGCCCGGCTCGACGCCAAGCCAAGCTCGCGCCCAATCATTGGCGGCTGGAATGACAAACGCGCTAACCAACGCCCAAAGGCCGATGATCAACTCCAGACCGGCGTACCATAGGGCAGGACGCCGGCTCACGCTGACCCACTTGTCCAGCACAAAAGCACCTAAAGTAAGCCCTCCGAAGAAAGCCGCAACCACTGCCAACATCGCGGTGAGTTCGTGTCCCAGTCCGACCGCAAACATGCGCGTCCAGACCAGTTGATAGCCCAGACCCGCAACGCCGGATAAAAAAAGTAACACTACCGCGACGAATGAAGCCATTGTTAATAAAACCTATAAATCACAAAAACGTTTCGACGCCATTTAAGGCGACGAAACGTCATTAACTAAAACGGATGGAGTGAGGAAAACTTAAGCTCAAGCAATCATGACTTTCCGTCGACCAAATCCCAACAATGCCAATGCCGATCCGAATAGCCAAACCGCCGCGGGGACTGGAACGGCGGCGATCGCTTGCTCGAATGCCTCGTGTCCGAAGGTCCCGCCTTCATTCAGGTGAAACGCCAAAAAGAATTTATCGGAAACATTACCGATAGGTGTCAATCCAGTATCATTAAGCGTATCGAACACAGACAATTCCAACAAATAAGCGCCATCGTCCGGATTAACGCCGCCGGCTTTGCCGATTTGGAATTCGACATGAGTATGCAGACCGCCGCTGCTACTTACAGACCCGATAAAACCCTGATCACCAAGGCCATTGGTTGCAGAAACAATGTTGGTTATCGAAGCTTTCTCAATCTCAATTTGTTCATTAAAACCTGTGGAAAGCCAGCTCGAAGAAAGTACATCCCATTTTTTCAAAGTGTTTTCGACTTGGTACCAAATTAGACTATTGCTAACTAAACCGAAACCATTGAACCCCGGATCGTCGGTTCCGTAAGGATTGCCGAATTCACCGAAATCGGCTTCAAATAATTTATAACCGCCGGCTAGCATCGCTTCATTGTGCGGATCGACAATGATTTTATTGTTCTGCAAGGTCAGTTCGATATCCGAATGCGCCAATGCATTCGAACTCATAAAAACGGCCAAAAGGCCGATCGAAAAGAGTTTTAAGCTTTTCATGTTTAAAGACTCCCAATAAAAATAAGAATGAAGAATTGCTGCAGCAATATTAAATCGCCAATGAAATGTTATAATGTAACATTCAAAATTGCAAGCCACTTCTCATTTTCTCCATTCATACCGTTCGCACTTCAAATTCCAGCCAATTTCTGCAAGTTGATTTCTTAACCCAATAGTACAGTTGATAATAATTTGTCACGTAGACTGAAATTTAAATTGCTTTCCTGATAAGCCGGCTATATTATAAGAACCGTTTATTTCAACGCCATCCTGGTATGGCACATTACAAGTAAAAGAGAGTGTTATGTCCGAGTTAGTTACAGGTACCGTTAAGTGGTTCAATGATGAAAAAGGTTTTGGATTTATTGAACAAGAAGGCGGCAAAGATGTCTTCGTTCACCATAGCGCAATTAACGGCACCGGCCGGAAAACTTTGCGTGAAGGCCAAAAGGTCACGATGGAAGTGAGCCAAGGTCAAAAAGGCCCTCAAGCAGAGAACGTAACACCTGCTTAAGTCCGATTAAAAAAAACGCCCGTTTCTAACGGGCGTTTTTGTATCGAACGATTGATACAATCGTTGTCATAGTCTTTCAAATCGGCTTCGTGACGTTTTTTGTTCGCGACAAAAAGTCAGCTAAACGAATTGACTCTTTGAAAATGCCTGTCTTTCGCGATCGCAAGTATTGCCACCGCAATTACATTCGTTTAATTTACTTCTATCGGTTCTTAGCTGCATTTTTGATCCCGCTTGACGGCAATTGATTGCCTAGCAGTACGCATGATATAACATAACCTCCTAGAGTAAGCCGAGCGAAGCGCGTATCCGATTAAACCATCTCGTTTATCCCAAAACAGTATTGACTATGAAAAGCCGATTCTTAATCCCATTCCTGTCGCTTTACCTATTTTCCGACCCTACCTTGTCGGAAAAACGCCATCATGATGCTCATATTCATGGCGTCGCCGAACTGAATATTGTCATCGAGAACGATAGTGTATTAATCGAATTCGAGTCCCCTGCGATCAATCTGATCGGCTTTGAGCACAAGCCTAGAACCGATGCACAGCAACTCGAATTGCATAATGCTTTGGCGTTATTGAATGACGTCGACATCATTGCATCGTTCGAAAAAGGCGAATGCCGCGCAGCCGAAACGCATATCAGCGGACCTTTCGACGATGACGATCAAGAAGGATCGGAACACGGCGAACCGGAAGAACATTCCGAATTTCATGCTACTTATACCCTATCGTGCCAAAACGCATCGACCATCGACTCTGTCCGCACTCAACTATTCGACCGTTTTCCCGGCTTTGAAGCCATTCGAGTTCGCTGGATCGGTAGCAAAGGGCAAGGCACGGCACTCTTGAACAATCAATCGTCGATTTTTTCGATCGAATAAAACCTATTCTTCCTCGTAATCTTCGATCGTTGCGACTTGCATCGAATAGGCGGATACGGCCTTGCCGGTGCCGACATCCTTACTAAATAGCGAGGTATTCAATACCCCTTGAAACCAAAACGGCATATAAAGATCTTCCAGCTTAAAGCCTTTCGGGTAGGCGACATGAATCAACTGATTGGGCGGCGGCGGCGGAACATGGATACAAGCCCCGAAATACGGCACCACGAAAAACTCGGTAACCTGCTGTTTGTCGTTAAACTCCAAAGGCACCATAAAACCCGGAATTCGAACTTTAGTTTCGTTTAATTCCGGCCTCACGTCGGTCGAAACCAAAGCCTTTTGATAGGCACTGTCCGCCGCCTGCTCGATGGCTTGACGCACTTGATTCGAAATCTGCGAATCGAGCGGGATTTCTGGCGTGTCGTGCGTGATCTCCGGCCCGTTCATTAGAGCATCCAAATCGCTTTGCGGCATCAAGTCGGTCCACTCGAGGGTCTTATAATTATCCGCCGACACCGACAAAACCGGCATCGCCAACGCCAAGCACAAGATGAGTTTTAACAAGGTATGAACTATTTTCATCGGAAAGTAACCTATAGTGATTTAGTGTAACATTATAGCTTTTAGCAACACACTCTCGCACCCGCATGACAGATTTCGACTATGCACTCGATCTACAAAACGTCTCTTTCAGTTGGCATAAACGCCATGCGCCGGTATTGAAGATTACCGAGTGGCGAGTCGAACCGGGCCGGCGTATTTTTTTGCACGGCGCATCCGGCTCCGGCAAATCAACCTTACTGAGCTTAATCAGCGGGATACTCGTTCCGACAAGCGGACACATCAAAGTGCTCGACACCGACTTAACAAAAATCGGCGGCATGGCCCGCGACCGTTTCCGTGCCCGCCATATCGGCGTTATTTTTCAGCAGTTTAATCTATTGCCCTATCTTTCTGTTGAGGCAAACATCAATCTAGCCGTCAAGTTCGGCAACCGTCATGACGCCAATAATAATGAAATTAGCGCCTTGACCCAACGCTTGGGCCTCGATCGATCTATTCTTACCCGCAAAGCAGGTCAACTGAGTGTCGGCCAACAGCAGCGCGTCGCTGTTGCTAGAGCCTTGATCAACCATCCCGAATTGATTATCGCGGACGAACCGACTTCTTCTTTGGACAGCGATACGCGCGATGAATTCATGCGCGTTTTACTCGAATCGGCCGCTCTGAATCGAACCACGGTTATTTTTGTCAGTCATGATAAATCGCTGGGGCACTATTTCGACCAAGAAATCAGCCTACATGATCTGATGCAAGCCGGAGAATCGAAAGTATGATGTTAAAACTGGCCATTGCCAGCCTTTGGAACCGAAAACTTACCGTAACGCTGACCGTGTTATCGATCGCGGTCGGCGTTTTTCTATTACTTGGCGTCGAACATATTCGTAGCGAAGCCAAGAACAGCTTCAGTAAAACGGTCTCGGGCGTGGACCTAATCGTCGGCGCCCGCACCGGCCCTTTGAACTTGCTGCTTTACTCGGTATTTCATATCGGCAATGCTTCGAACAATATCTCTTGGCAAAGCTACCGGGAATTCTCGCAAAAACCCGAAGTGGCCTGGAGTATTCCGATTTCGCTCGGCGACTCGCATAAAGGCTATCGCGTGGTAGGCACCAGCCGAGATTTTTTCGAACATTTTCATTATGGGCAAAAGCAAAACCTAGCATTTAAATCGGGCCGCGCCTTCGATGGCGTCTACGAAGCGGTAGTCGGTGCACAAGTCGCCAAAACGCTAGACTACCAACCCGGCCAATCGATAACGCTGGCGCATGGCATCGCTAAAGTCGGCTTCAGCAAACACGACGACAAACCGTTTATTGTGACCGGCATTCTCGCCCCGACCGGGACGCCGGTCGACCAAGCCGTTTATGTTAGCTTGGCGGGCATCGAAGCGATACATATCGATTGGCAAGGCGGTGTGCACATACCGGGCCGTTCGATTGGCGCCGAAGACGCGCTCAAACATGACTTAACGCCGAAATCAATAACCGCCTTCATGGTCGGTTTAAACTCGAAAATCTCATTGTTTTCACTGCAACGGGAAATCAATAACTACCGAGACGAGGCCTTAGTCGGCATCATGCCGGGCATCACGTTGATGGAACTGTGGCAAATGATAGGAGCGCTCGAAAACATTCTGCAATTAATTTCAATACTGGTATTGTTTGCAACGCTTATGGGACTGTCGACGATGCTGTTGGCCTCGATGAAAGAACGCGAACGCGAAATGGCGGTGTTACGCGCAATCGGCGCGCATGCCGGATCATTGTTTTTCTTAATCGAAATCGAAGCCTTGGTTGTCACAGTAACCGGAATCCTAGTCGGCAGTACGGCCCTTTGCATTGCTCTATTGACTGCGCGGACAGAACTCAGCGAACAATACGGCCTATTTATCGGCATCAATCCGTTTACGCCGCTTACATTCCAATATTTACTTGGAATTTTAGCGGTCTCTTTTGTACTGGCACTGCTACCGTCGGTTTCAGCGTATCGCAATTCGCTGGGCAGCGGTTTGGTTGTCAGAACTTAGCTAAGCGGTGAACGGTGAACGGTGAACGGTGAACGGTGAAATAATGCGGCATTTAATCCATTTGTCAAGCCCTAATTTCCCCTCCCCTTTCCCCTTTCCCCTTTCCCCTTTCCCCTTTCCCCCTTCCCCTTTCCCCTTTCACTTTTCACGTATTTCAAGACTCCCCCAACCCCTCTCCCCGCCCATGATGTTTATGCCGTTTTTCTCC
>JAHJSQ010000068.1 GCA_018830325.1 Gammaproteobacteria bacterium | reverse complement strand
GCTAGGGATAGCCCTTCCGAAAACCCTCGGCAAAATCGTCAGCGCGCAGGATGCAGCGGCCTCCGGGTGTCTTTTCTTTTGGATACTTTTCTTTGGACAAGCAAAGAAAAGTATCGCGGTTGTCGGTCCGCGAACCGACTACTCACAAGCGTCGCGATAGCGACACAAAGCCTTATTTAGGTTTCAAATAAACTAAATCTTTATAGTTAACCAGGAAAAAAGGAATATTTTAACTATTTGATTTTCTATAGTGTTTTAATGCGTTTGTCCTGTATGTGTCTTGCGTCTCATAACTAATGTGCATATTATATGCGCATTAGTTATCGAGGAGATATGCGCATGTCCCAGGTCTTTGACGCTCACGCCCCAAAAAAACCAACAAACGTCAGTATCAACAGTGATTTACTTGTTAAAGCGAAAGAACTAAAGATCAATTTGTCGGCAACCTTGGAAAAAGCTCTAACCGAATTAGTAAACGCTCGGCAACGAGAACTTTGGATGTGCGAAAACAAGATTGCCATCGAAGCGTACAATCAATTGGTAGAGGATCATGGAAACTTTAGCGACGATTTGAGGAGCTTTTAGTGGCTCAGTTCAGGGCTTACGAGAATTCAAACAAAGCAACCATGAAAGCCTACCCTTACCTTTTGGATATTCAATCCAACTTACTTGACGAGTTACGAACCACAGTCGTCATTCCGCTTTGCCCTACTAACCTTGCAAGTAAAGCGGCAATTACAAAGCTAAGTCCTACCTTAGAAATTGATGGCAAATTTTTTATTGCACTCACCCAGCAAATTGCTGGCATAGATCGAAAATATCTTGGTAAACAAATTTGTGACCTTTCACATTATTGCTCTGAAATTATTGCCGCATTGGACTTCATGATTTCCGGCATTTAACGGCATAAAAGCCCAGGCGGTAGCCGGCACTAAATACTTTGCTGGAACAATGCGCGCCGGATTTGATTTGATCGGTGGTTCAAAAAAGCTATGTATGCGGTAATAGTCGAAACCCCCCGCCACTGTTGGAAGCACCTATAAATCCAAAGTGAATCGTAGAGTACGCTGCGCGCGCCTAATGTCGGCACAAGGCAACACACGAGGGCAAGTTAAACTACGGCTGATACTGCCGTGGTATGCACAGCGCACCCTACAGCCTTCTTCATGTGAACATGGCCAAAAAAAGGCCGGTTTCCCGGCCTTTTTCTCATTTATTTCAACAATCCCTGCAGTAGTTCGTTCAATTTATGTACGAACGCCGATGGGTCGTCCAATTGTCCGCCTTCGCTCAGGATCGCCTGGTCGAACAAGATGTTTGTCAGGTCTGCAAAACGTTGGTCGTCTTGCTCCTCTTTCAGGCGAGTGACCAACGCGTGAGTCGGATTCAACTCGAATATCGGTTTGCTGCCGGGCATTTTTTGGCCGGCTTCTTTCATGATCCGCTCCATGTTCAGGCTCATGCCGTAAACATCGCTGACCAGGCATGAAGGAGAGTCGGTCAGGCGGTGCGACAGACGCACTTCGCTGACTTTGTCTTTCAGCACTTCCTTGATTTGATTGACGACCGACTCGAAGTCTTTGTTGACTTCTTCCTGCTGTTTTTTCTCTTCTTCGTCTTCCAGTTTGCCTAAGTCCAGATCGCCTTTCGCGACCGATTGCATAGGCTTGTCGTCGAATTCGGTCAGGCTTGAGACCAGCCATTCGTCGATACGATCGGACAATAGCAGTACTTCGATGCCTTTTTTGCGGAAAATTTCCAAGTGCGGGCTGTTTTTCGCGGCCGCGAAGCTGTCTGCCGTGATGAAATAGATTTTTTCTTGGCCTTCTTTCATGCGGCCGACATAGTCTTCGAGTGAGACGTCCTGTTTTTCGCTGTCGGTATGGGTTGAAGAAAAACGCAGCAATTTTGCGATGCGGTCTTTGTTGCTGAAGTCTTCAATGATGCCTTCCTTGATGACATTACCGAAATTGGACCAGAAGGTTTCGTATTTTTCGGCTTCGTTTTTAGCCAGGCCTTCGATCAATCCCAGCACTTTCTTGACGGCGCCGGATTTGATTGTGCTGATTTGTTTACTTTGCTGCAAGATTTCTCGCGAAACGTTCAACGGTAGCGAATTCGCGTCGATCACACCGCGGATGAAGCGTAGGTAACGCGGCATCAATTGTTCGGCGTCATCGGTGATGAAGACTTTTTTGATATAAAGTTTCACGCCGTGTTTGGCGTCGCGATCCCATAAATCGAAAGGTGCGCGGGATGGGATGTACAGCAGCAGGGTATATTCGTTCGTGCCTTCGACCTTGCTGTGGATATGTGCAAGCGGGTCTTGGAAGTCGTGTCCGACATGCTTGTAAAATTCGTTGTAATCCTGTTCGGAAATATCTTGGCGTGCTTTGGTCCATAAGGCCGATGCGCTGTTGACCGTTTCTTCCTCGATGCGTGCCGGCGCGGTTTCGTTGCCTTCATCGTCGGTTTCGGCCGGAATTTCCTTGTCCATTACGATCGGTAATGAGATATGATCGGAATATTTACGCACGATAGAGCGCAGACGCCAGTCGTCGAGAAACCCGTCCTCGCCTTCTTTCAGATGCAGAACGATTTCTGTGCCGCGTTGCGGTTTGTCGATCGATTCCAGCGTGTATTCGCCTTCGCCAGAGGATTCCCAAAGCACGCCCTCTTCGTGAGAAGCACCGGCTTTACGAGTTTTCAACGTGACTTTGTCCGCGACGATGAACGACGAATAAAAGCCGACGCCGAATTGGCCGATTAGCTCGCTGTCTTTGGCTTGGTCGCCGGTCAATGATTCGAAGAATTGTTTGGTGCCGGATTTGGCTATCGTGCCGATATGTTCTTGAACTTCTTGACGATTCATGCCGATGCCGTTGTCGATCACGGTGAGCGTGCGTTTATCCTTGTCGAATTCGAGCCGAATTTTTAATTCGCTGTCGCCATCGTAGAGTCCATCGTTGGATAAGGATTCAAAACGCAGTTTGTCGGCGGCGTCGGAGGCGTTGGAGATGAGTTCGCGTAAAAAGATTTCCTTGTTGCTGTACAAGGAATGGATCATTAGGTGTAGCAAGTGTTTGACTTCGGTTTCAAAGCCTCGGGTTTCTTTTTTTGCTTCAACGGTCATGCTTGATTATCCTCTTATCGATTCAAAAGAAATTTGCATTTGATGTGGGGGCACTTGGATTTTTTTCAAGTCATGAGCTAGACACTTTAGAAACTATGGTTAAAATTGCTTTCATGAATCTGAATCTAAAGTCCAAAAAATTTCTGATCGTCGAAGATCTGGCTAATATGCGTAAAGCGATACGCGAATTGTTATATACGCTCGATGTGCAACATATCGTCGAAGCGGCCAATGGTCTAACTGCGATTGCCGCGATGAAAAGGGAGCGTTTCGATGTCGTTTTGTGCGATTACAATTTGGGCGAGGGGAAGAACGGACAGCAAGTATTGGAGGAAGCCAGGTTTCGTAAATTGTTACCTTACAATGCCATTTTTATTATGGTAACGGCGGAACAAAATCAAAGTATGGTCTTGGGGGCTATGGAGAGTAAGCCTGACGAGTATTTGACTAAGCCTTTTAACGGTCAACAATTACTGATGCGGCTGGAAAGAAATCAAACTAAAAAAGAGTTTTTCGCCAATATAGAACAGGCAATCGAGGCCGAAAATTATAGTCTGGCGATACAGTATTGCGATAGCAAGCTCCAAGAAGACAACCGGAAAATGCATTTGCATTTGCAGAAAATTCGTGCCGAATTGGCTGTTAATACCGGCGATTTTAAAAAAGCGGATAATATTTACCGCGAAGTGTTGGCCGCGCGAGAGCTTAATTGGGCACGTCTGGGATTGGGCGTTATCGCTTATTTGCAGAACGATTATGAATCGGCGATTGATGTTTTTCAGAAGCTAATCGACAGTCAGCCGATGATGTTGGAAGCTTATGATTGGTTGGCCAAGGCTCATGAAGCAAGCGGCGATTATCTAAATGCCCAAGCCGCGTTAAATAAGGCGACCAATATTTCTCCGCAGGCCATTTTGCGGCATAAGAAATTAGCGACTTTAGCCGATAAAACAGGGCATCTGGAAATCGCCGAAAAGGCTTATCGATCGGCCGTCAATTTAGGCAAAAACTCCGTTCACAAGTCTTCCGGAGATTTTTCCGGGTTGGCCAAAGTCTATTCAAAGACCAATAATAGCGCCGCTGCGCTGAATACTCTGAAAGACATGCGCAAACAGTATGTCAACGACCCTGAAGCCGAACTTCGAGCGGCGGCATTGGAGACCGAAGTCTACCAGCAAATCGGTGATGAAGAAATGTCGGAGCAGGCTTATCGGACTGCGCAGGAGTTGTGCGAAAAGTTGGGTGATAAAATTCCGAATGACTTGCGCATGGATGTCGTTAAAGCGCATTATTTAAAGGGAAACGATGAGTCGGCGAACGCGATACTGGATCAATTGATCAAGAATAATATCGATGACGAACATTTTATCGGCAACGTCAAGGCAATGTTGGGTAGTATCGGCAGCGAGCACCATGCGGATGCATTGATTGCACCGATTAAGCAGGCCTTGATCGAAATCAATAACAAAGGGGTCGATCTGTTTAAGCGAGGGAAGCTATTGGAAGCGATGCGGGTCTTTGAAGAAGCGGCCGAGATTATGCCCGAAAATAAAACGATTATGATCAATATGATCAAGATTTTGATTTATGATTTGAAAAAATCGGGATTTAATCAACACAAATTTGCAAAGGCTCAAGACTTGATCAAGAAAGCCGCCAAATATGGCGTTAATCCGGACAAAATCGGGAATATGTTGATGCAATTGGAAAAAATGTCTGCCGTGAACGAATCCAAGGTCTAATGTCTACATCCCCCATCAATAATTTTCCGACGATTTTGGCCGCGTCGATTCATGATATCAAAAATTCGTTGTCGACCGCCCGCGAATTGATTGCACAATTAGCTAAGCTTGATGGTGTTGCAGAAACTCCTGAGTTTCGGCAGCTGGAGTTTGAAGCAACTCGCATGAATAGCAGTCTGATGCAATTGTTGATATTGTACAAAATCGATTCGTCGCTGTTTAGTCCGGTAATCGACGAGTATCAGGTCAAAGATATACTCGATGATGTGGTTGCTCAACAGAAGGGGGTGCTGGCTTTGGGTGGTATAGGCCTGATCGTTGAATGTGCTGACGACCTGTATTGTTATTGCGATAGTGGATTAATTAACACCTTGCTGAATTCGATCATTAATAACGCCCAGCGCTATTGCCGCAAAACGATTGTGTTGTCGGCTTATCAATCCGGCGATTCGGTTTGTTTTCAGGTCGAGGACGACGGCGAGGGTTATCCAGCGGAATTGATAGCGGATTTGTCGCATCCGGTTGCGAATGGGCCGGGTAATACCGGCCTTGGGTTGTTTTTCGCGGCAACGATTGCCGAGTTGCATGGCAATGGAACGAAAAACGGTATCGTGCGAATCGATAACGACAGTCGTTTTGAGGGAGCTCGGTTTAGATTGTTTCTGCCATGACTTCGGCGCCTCCGATCAGTAGGCAGATTTGAGTTAGTGTATCCCAAGCGTTGCCCTTGGAAGCCCCTTTGATTCGCCGGTCAGCTTCCGTACTCATCAGCAGGGCTTTATTCAATTGCGCTAGTTTAAGGCGTTGTTCGGCTCCAAGGATCAAGCCCTTTCGGTTTTCCCATACGTGGGCGTTTCTGAGCGCCTGATCCTTGGAAAAGCCTTGATTTCGGGCGGTTTTGACCGATATTAGTAAACGGATGTCCCGGGTCAATGCCCACAACACAAGGGGTTCCGCAGTGCCTTCCGACTTCAAGCCTTGCAGCATTTTCAGAATGCGGCCGATTTTTCCGGCCAGCATTACATCGCAAAGATTAAAGACATCGTAACGCGAGCTATCCGCGACGGCCGATTCGATATCGTGTCGGCTCAGTTGTTTGGGGCCGTACAGCACAAAAAGCTTTTCGATTTCCTGTGCGGCAGCCAGCAAATTGCCTTCGACCCGGCCGGCCAATACGCGCACCCCCTCTCGGTCGCCGGATAATCCTTTAGTCGCCATCCGTTTTTGCAACCAGTTGATGAGGTCTTGCCCTGATGGAGGCCATATTTGGATGATGACGCCAGCCTTATCCAAGGCTTGAGCCCATTTGGATTTTAATGAAGCGCTGTCGAGTTTGCCGGATGTGATGAGCAGTAATGTGTCTTCGGGCAGGCGTGAGCAATATTCGGTCAATGCTTTTGAGCCTTCCGCGCCGGGCTTGCCGGAGGGTAGGCGTAAATCGATGATTTTTTTATCGGCAAAAATACTGAATGAATCGGCAGATTCGCCGAGCGAAGCCCATTCAAAATGAGCGTCGACGGTCAATACTTCGCGATTTTCGAATCCGGCTTTTTTGGCGGCGCGCCGTACGGCGTCGGCGGCCTCACCCAGTTGCAACGGTTCGTCGCTTGCAATCAAATAGATCGGTGCCAAATTTTTATTCAGCGCCGCTTCGAGTTGTTCCGCTTTTAAACGCAAGACTTAATATTTGTGAAGTTGGGTTCGTGTACGGTCGAGAATTGACCGTACAGCTTGTTTGTACATTTCGTTAATAATTACTTGTTCCTCGTTGGCTTGAGCAATGACCGCTTCCTGGTCGTTGTAATATTCCCGGATAATTTCGACCGATTGATTGCGAGCAAGAACGGCTCCTTGATTATCCAAAAGTTCGTATTCCAATTTGTAATTTAATTCGAACTCGTTTGCTTTGCCGATGGAGCTTAATGACAATACTCGCCTATCCAGTCTTTCATTCAACGTATTGATCACCAATTCGGCTTGGCTGGCCGACTCGACGATGCGCACGGGAGACGATCTCAATGTACGGGTAAAGTGGTCGCGCAGATTGCCTGAAACTCCCTGCAGATAAACCTTGTTGATATTGTCGGGGAGGTCGACCGTTCCTTGTAGTCGGTATCCGCAGGCGCTTAACGCCAATGTCAGTAAAATTAGCAGGGCTATTTTTAATCTCATACGCGACCTCGGTTCATACAACTATATTGACTAATTTATTCGGTACGACAATGACTTTTTTGACAGGTTTGTCTTCGATAAAGCGTATGACATTATCATCGCCGAGTGCAATGGCTTCAATTTGCTCCTTCGAAGCGCTGGCAGCCACTGAAATTTTACCGCGTAGCTTGCCGTTGACCTGCACGACGATTTCGAGCGTGTCGAGTTGCATGGCGTTAGGGTCTGTTTTGGGCCATTCGGTATCCAGAAGACTGCCGCTTTGTTCTAAATGTTCCCAAAGCCGCTGACAGATATGCGGAACGATAGGAGACAGCATCAGTACGATCGCGCTGAGCGCTTCTTGACGTATAGCCTTGGCGTTGTTCGAGTCGGTGGTAAATTTGGCAATGGCGTTTAAAAGTTCCATGTTCGCGGCGATCGCGGTATTGAAGGTATGTCGCCTGCCCAGGTCGTCGGTGACTTTTTCGATGGTTTGGTGCAGTTGCCGGCGAAGGTTTTTTTCATCGTCGGTCAATGCATTGCGGTCGAGTCCAGGCGTCGGTAGATCGTTTTGAACATGCTGATGGACCTGTTTCCAAAGACGGCGTAGAAAACGGAACGCGCCTTCGACGCCGCTGTCGGACCATTCGAGCGATTGTTCGGGCGGCGATGCAAACATGATGAACAAGCGTACCGTGTCGGCGCCGTATTGATCGATCAAGGCCTGCGGGTCAACCGTGTTGCCTTTCGATTTCGACATCTTGCTGCCGTCTTTCAGCACCATGCCTTGCGTCAGCAAGTTCTTGAACGGCTCGTCGGGTACCGGCATGCCCTCGTCGCGCATCAATTTAGTAAAAAAACGGGCGTACAGGAGATGTAGGATTGCGTGTTCGATGCCGCCGATGTATTGATCGACCGGCAGCCAGTATTTCGCGGCTTCGTCGACCATCGAGTCCGCCTTGGGGCTTGCGAAACGCGCGAAATACCATGACGATTCCATGAAGGTATCGAAGGTGTCGGTTTCGCGCTGGGCCGGTTTGCCGCATTTCGGGCAGTCGACATGCGAAAAGGTCGGATGCGCGACCAATGGCGATTGCGAACCGTCAAGCACGACATCGCGCGGTAATGTTACCGGCAGTTGATCTTCCGGAACCGGGACCGTGCCGCAGTCGTCGCAATAGATAATCGGAACCGGCGCGCCCCAATAGCGCTGTCTCGAAACGCCCCAGTCGCGTAGTCTGAAATTGGTCTTGCGCGTGCCGCGGTCTTCTTTTTCAAGTTTTTCGGCGATCGCGATGAAAGCTTGCTCGGAAGTCAAGCCGTCGAATTCACCCGAATTGCGCAGTATCCCTTTGTCGGTAAAGGCTTGTTCGGCGCAGCTGTCGTCGGAATCGTCGAGCGAATGAATGACCTGCTTGATAGCAATGCCGTATTTGTGCGCGAATTCAAAATCGCGCTGGTCGTGCGCCGGCACCGCCATGACCGCGCCAGTGCCGTAACCCATCAACACAAAATTAGCGATCCAAACCGATACTTGTTCGCCGCTGATCGGATGCACGGCCTTGATGCCGGAATCGATGCCTTTTTTCTCCATGGTTTCCATCGCCGCTTCGGAGGTTTCCATGACTTTGCATTCCTCGACAAAGCGCGCGATTTCGGCATTGTTTTCGGCGGCTTTAAGAGCCAAGGGATGTTCGGCGGCAACGGCCAAGTAAGTTACGCCCATCAAGGTGTCGGGGCGTGTCGTGTAGATTCTGAGTGCTTCGATTTCGCCGGGAACCGAAAAATCCATTTCGACGCCTTCGGAGCGACCGATCCAGTTAGCCTGCATCGTTCTGACCTGTTCCGGCCAGCCGTCCAGAGTTTCTAGGGCTTGCAGCAATTCATCGGCATAAGCGGTGATTTTCAGGAACCACTGCGAAATTTCTTTGCGTTCGACCGGCGTGTCGCAGCGCCAGCAGCAGCCGTCGATAACCTGTTCGTTAGCGAGCACTGTCAGGTCGTGCGGACACCAATTGACCGGTGCGGTTTTTTTGTAAACCAAGCCTTTCTCAAACAGTTTCAAGAAAAACCATTGCTCCCAGCGGTAATAATCGGGATCGCAAGTCGCCAGTTCTCGGTTCCAGTCGTAACCGAAACCGAGACGTTTCAACTGGTCGCGCATGTATTCGATGTTTTCGTAGGTCCAGTCGGCCGGGTGAACGCCGTGCTGCATCGCGGCATTTTCGGCCGGCAAACCGAAAGCATCCCAGCCCATCGGTTGTAGGACGTTCTTGCCTTGCATGCGCTGAAATCGACTGATCACATCGCCTATCGTATAATTCCGAACATGGCCCATATGCAGTTTGCCGCTGGGGTAGGGGAACATCGATAGGCAGTAATATTTTTCGCGATTCGAATCTTCATGGGCCGCAAAGGCGTTGGTGTCTTCCCAGGATTGTTGAATCGCTTGCTCGATTTCTAACGGCTTGTAACTTTCTTCCATCCTTCTCATCTTTTCCGGTCAAATATATTAGAATACAGTACACTTGTTTAAATCTAAAGCCTCATTTTAAGGAGTTCATCGTATGAGTGACAATAAATTAATTAAAGCCTATAACAATTTGATGGAACACCTTTATGAGGTGATGGATGATGGTATACATTCTTTGGCTCATGCGCTCGAACAAGCCAAGGAAAAGACCAGCGAACTTGGCGGTTTGACGCAGGAAGAAATTAATAAAGTATCCGATTACGTCAAGCGCGATGTCGTGCATGCGGCGCATTCGCGTAATGAAAGTGAGGATGATGACGATTTGTCCGAATGGCTGAAATTCGATATCGATTTACTCGAAAATTTCGCGCTGGAGGAATTTATGAGTTTGGCCGATAAAACTAGCGTCGAATTAGCCAAATTCAGGGCGATTGCCGAAGTCAATACCTATCATAGTGGTGAAATTGCCAGTCCCGGCACGTTTGTTTGCGATCAATGCAATAAGGAAATTTCGTTTAAAACGATCAGCGAGATTCCAAAATGTCCGGCCTGCGGAGCCGATACTTTTGTTCGGTGTTGATATCAGCAATTCTCAGTTTGAGAAGTTTCTCCGTGTTCAGGGTGCGGGGTATGCCTGTCGAGGAACGCCGTAAACCCATCCATGGGGGGCTTGGCGGCGGCTCCCTGCCGCCGCGACATCCTCGCCAAGCACACTCCGCACCCTTTTTTATTCTCAAATTGGGAATTGCTGGTGTTGATATTATCCTGCCAAACCTTATAATGCCGACTTTAACTATCTGATTTTATGGAGCATAGAATGCGCAGGGTCATTTTCAACCAGAAAGGCGGAGTCGGCAAGTCTACTATTTCTTGCAATTTGGCGGCAATCAGTGCGGTCGAAGGCAAAAAAACGTTAGTCGTGGATTTGGATATGCAAGGCAATGCGACTCAGTATCTACTGGGCGGAAAAGTCGCTAATTCGGATCAAACCATTGCTAAGTTTTTCAAGGATTGTTTAGGTCTCGGTTTGTTCGGCAGTAATAATCCGGGGCTTGAGGACGTGATTCATGAAACGCCTTTTCCGAATCTTTTTGTGATTCCTTCTCATCCTGAACTTGAGCCTTTACAAGCCAGGCTGGAATCCCGATACAAGATTTTCAAATTGAAAGAAGCCCTGGAAAAGCTGGAAGGATTCGATGCGGTTTATATGGATACTCCGCCGATCTTGAATTTTTATAGTCAATCAGCATTGATTGCCGCGCATAAATGTCTGATACCGTTCGATTGCGATGCATTTTCCCGCGAGGCCTTATATACGCTGATGCATGCTTTGACCGAAGTCAAGGCCGATCATAACCAAGAATTGGAAATCGAAGGCATCGTCGTCAATCAATACCAAAAACAAGCCAATTTGCCAAGGCAATTGGTCGAGGATCTGATTACCGAGGGTCATCCTGTGCTTGACGCTAAAATTTCGCCGTCGGTAAAAATTAGGGAATCGCACAGCGAATCGAAACCGCTGGTCTATTATGCGCCGTATCATAAACTGACCGATGAGTTTCGGGCGCTGCACATCGAAATTACCGGCAAAGTTTGATCTCAGTATTTCGCGATAAATAGTTACCGCGCTATCGTATTGGAAAGCCATTATCCTAAATGCTGCAGTTTAACCATGAATTGCATAGAGTCTTTCAGCAGCTTGTCCTAAAATATTGAATCACCTTTTAGAAGGGCAAAAATGGTTTGAATAGGTAGATAAGTTATTGAATTACACTATTGTTCTTCATGGTGAAATGCTTTTTCTAGGTTTAAAAAAGTCTATAAAAACGGTAGGGATTCGTGTGTGCCGCCGAAGGATGGGTAGCAGCGAAGCGGAAACCCATCGCTTTGTTTGAGCGCAGGTACACGGTTGTGATAACGCAGCCATTCGCCAACCCCACGATTTATTGCAATGATTCTCTTGACGTTCCATGATGGGTTTCGCTCCGCTCTACCCATCCTACATTAGCTGCCTATCATACTTTCGTCGCCTTCTATCGGAGAGGCGTAATCAAGATTAAGCGGCGATTGCCGCATTCAGTATTCCCTTTTGGTAATATTGGATCACATCTACATTATAGGTGTCAGGGCGTTCAATCTTACGAATGCTATAAGCATGACCGCTAGCATCCAAATCCAACTTCGAGAGATCGATCAAGCGTTCTTGGCGCGGTTGTTTATGTTCATCCAATAACAAGATGATTTTCGGGCGGATCTTGGCTTTCGGGTTTACCTCGACGACAATCCCGACTTCTCCGGTGTTCAATTCGACAACACTTCCAGGCGGGTAAATACCCAGGCATTCGATGAATTTAATCGTCAGCAAGGAGTCGAGATGCGAACCGGAATTTTTGGTTAATATACTGATGGCTTCGAGATGCGTGCGGCCGTTTTGATAAATTCTATCGCTGGTGATCGCGTCGTACATATCGGCAATGGCGACGATGCGTGCATAAGGTGTTATTTGTTCTGCTTTTAATTGGCGCGGATAGCCGGTGCCGTCCAGCTTTTCATGATGGGTATGAGCAACGTCGATGGCGCCGCCATACATGCCTGGCGAGGCCATCAATAATTTCCAGCCCAGCGTCGTATGACCTTGCATGATTTTCAGTTCCTCGGAAGTAAATTTTCCGGGCTTATTTAAAATTTCCAGTGGTATTTTCATTTTGCCCATGTCATGCATCATTCCGCACAAACCGACATGGTGCAATTCGGCTATCGGTAGATTGATATGTCTGCCTAACGCGATTGAGTAAATGCAAACATTCATGCTGTGCTGAGCGGTATATTCGTCGCGTTTTTTCAATTGCGTCATCCACATTAACGCATCGGGAGCATTGATAATGCTTTCGACGCATTCGGCGACGGCTTTTTTAGCGAGCTCGACATTGATGGTCTTGCCAAGGCGAACTTCCTCCATGAAGCTTTTGACTAAATTGCTCGTTTTATGATGAACATATTCGGCATTCTTGATTTCTTTGGCGAATGTCGAGCGTTTTTCGGGCGGCGTGTGTTTTTCCAAAAAATCCTTGGAGTAAGCGGTGCTCTTGGCATAGATTTGCGGGGTTTTCGATTGTTTCGTGACATCGATATAGACATAGTCGCATTGTTGCTGGACGGCTTTGACGTCGTTTTCGTTTTTCAGCTCGAAGCCTTGAAACAAAAAATTCGTTTCCAGCCAGGGGCGGTCGAGTTTCGAGACATACATGCCGACGCGCAAGTCCTTGACGTCTATCTTAAATAGGTCGATTGACGAGGCGAATTCGTTACTGCTCCAGTCAGTCATCATAGCTTCCTCTTTCGTATTGATCCCGCTGACGATTATGAGTGCGGCGGTTGTATTTTATTTGAGTCGACATGCTTGCTATTAATAGAACAATGAGTACCGAGATCGCTGGAGTGTCTCCGGTTTTGGCATAAGGCGTCAGACCTCCCATCGGCTCTATTATGCCGCTGATTGCCGCCGTTTCGAAAGGTATTGCTTGTTTAACGATACCGCCCATAGGTGAAACAATGGCTGTTACACCGGTATTAGTGGCCCTCAATAGATAACGGCCCGTTTCGAGTGTGCGCATTCTGGCGATTTGCAGATGTTGAAAAGGCTCTATCGATTGTCCGAACCAGGCGTCGTTGGTAACGTTTACTAAAAAAGCGGCATCCGGCAATTTCGTTCGCGCTTCGCTGCTAATGGCGTCTTCATAGCAGATCGAGGCCGCAAACGGATATCCTGCCGCGATTGGCAACGTTTGATCGTCTCCACCCGGTGTGAAGTGTCCAAGACGCATGTTTAAAAAATCGAGAATTTTTCCGGACAAAGGTTGTAAGGGCAAATATTCGCCGAAAGGCAGTAAGTGGTTTTTATGATAAATACTTCGCTGTTTACCGAGTACTAATACCGAGTTGTATTTAACGTGAGGTTGATCGCCTTTCATAGGGAGGCTGACGATGATGTCGCTGTCGCGTTCGATGGCTTCGCGCTCCAGCGGTTCGATAAAACTTTCTTCGACTTCGGAATAATAAGCCGGAATCGATGTTTCCGGCCAAACGATAATGTCGGAATACCAATGTTTTTCCGTTAATTCGCGGTATTTCCGTAACGTTGCATCGCGGTTTTCCGGTGCCCATTTTTGTTCCTGCGGAATATTGCCTTGCAATAAGCTGACGCGAATGCTCTCTCCGATTGAATGGGTCCATGAGATGTTTTTGCATAGGGCGCCGCTCGCGAAAAGCATGGCAATCAGAATTAGATTCGTCACGATGTGCCGTTTACCGTGACGGCATTGCAGCGCGAGGCCGGCGCTTAGAGCCATTACAAAACCGGTGCCGTATACACCAATGATAGGGATATAGCCCGAAAAGGGGGTATCGAGTTGCGAGTAGGCGATTTGCAGCCACGGAAAGCCGTTAAGAAACCAATTGCCTCGGATATATTCCACTAAAATCCAGATGCAGGGCGGAATCAAGCCGTAGATCGTTTGGCGTGAACGACGAACGATCGCGCTCGTCAAGTATCCGGTTATCGCCGGAAAGAGGGACCAGACCGACACAAATAACAGCGTGATCAATACGGAACTCAACAAATCGGCCCCGCCATAGACTCGAACGCTGACGAATACCCATGAAACGCCAAAGCCGAATAAACCCAAGCCAAACAAGAATCCCCTCAAGGCGGCGCGGGCGGGAGTCAAAACCTCCCAAGACGCAAATATAACCGCCAAGGCTACGAAGGCCAAATAGGCATAATCGAAAGGTGCGAAAGCCAGCGCCATAGCAATACCGGCGACCGGCGCGAGTAGATCGCCGTAAAATCCTTTGAAAAAAGCGCTTAAATTTTGATTGAAAACGGTTCCCGGCATGTTCATTCTTTACAATAAAGCTCATTAAGGTCTGGCCATCGCCCCGGCAAATGAAAGTGCGAGGCGTGGCGGAGGGTGCGGTCACTCGCTCGACAGGACGCCGTGAACCCAGCACCTAAATTATTCAAGATAGTTAACCATAGCCAATGGACTATGGAATTTAGGTGCTGGGTCAATACGTCCATGTAGGCTCGACGGCGGCTATCAGATTGCCAGGGATGGCATGAATGCAGTTTGCATGGAGCAAAAATCTGCCCTGCCGCCGACGCCTGCCGATCGAGCAACCGCGCCCTCTTCGAAACCGGCATTGTGTTGCATATCGAAAAATTAGATAAAGAGTCCAAATCCACGAACTTTCACAGTAACTATTGAATATAAATCGCATTTGTCGTATTTCTATCCATCGGAGAAAATCCAAACGATGAATTTAAGTCGTCGTGAATTTTTACAAGCGCTATCGATAGCGCTGTTATCCTCGAATTGTTCGACACAAAGGCGTTTCGGCGATTTCGACATCGAAGACCTATATTCGGCTCAGCCTTACGGCAATGTCAGATTGCTGCATTTTACCGATTGCCACGCGCAATTGCTTCCTGTTTATTATCGGGAGCCTTCGAATGATTTTGCCGCCGGCGAAATGCATGGGCGCGCGGTTCCTTTAAGCGGGCAGGCATTACTCGATTATTACCGGTTAAAATTCGGTAGCCCTGAAGCCCATGCCTTCACGCATTTACGCTTTACCGAATGGGCCGAAATTTACGGAAAAATGGGCGGTTTCGCGCACTTGGCGACATTGATCGAGCGGCTTCGGGGAGAATGCGGTCCGGGCAACACCTTATTGCTCGATGGCGGCGACAGTTGGCAAGGTTCGGCGACGGCATTGTGGACACAAGGGCGGGATATGGTTGCGGCCTGCAATTTCTTAGGCGTCGACGTGATGACCGGACACTGGGAATTTACTTACGGCAGTAAGCGCGTATTGGATAATCTCAAACAGTTTAACGGGGAGTTTGCCGCGCAAAATATCAAGTTGACCGATGCGGCCCAATTCGACAGCGATGATGATAATTCGTGTGTGTTCGAACCCTATGTCATTAAAACCTTGCAACACGCTCGAGTTGCCGTCATCGGACAGGCGTTTCCATACACGCCGATAGCCAATCCCAGACGCTTCATTCCGGATTGGCAATTCGGCATTCAAGAATACAATTTGCAAGGTGTTATCGACCGGATCAAAACCGATAAAACCGCCGATGTCATCGTACTGCTGTCTCATAACGGCCTCGATGTCGATTTGAAATTGGCGTCGAGAGTCAGTGGGCTGGATATTATTTTAGGCGGTCATACGCACGATGCCTTGCCGCAACCGGTGTTAATCGACAATTCAGGCGGCAAGACTTGGGTGAGCAATGCAGGCAGCCATGGCAAGTTTTTGGCGGTGTTGGATTTGGATGTTGGCAAAGGACGACTGAAAGGCTTGAATTATCGTTTATTGCCGGTATTCTCGAATCTGCTGCCGCCCGATCCTAAGATGCAACAATTGATTGAAATCGTTAGAAATCCTTATATCGATCAATTGACTCGTCCGTTGGCGACGGCTGACCGGCTATTATATCGGCGCGACCGTTTTCACGGTACCTTCGATCAATTGATTCTCGACGCCTTGCTGGAAGTTAGTGGTGCCGATATCGCCATGTCGCCGGGATTCCGTTGGGGTAATACGCTACTGCCGGGGCAAACAATTACGCTGGAAGACGTGATGAATCATACGGCGATCACTTATCCAGAAACTTACATGCGCTTCCTATTAGGACGAGAAATCAAAGCGATTCTCGAAGATGTTGCGGACAATTTATTCAACCGCGACCCGTATTATCGTCAAGGCGGCGATATGGTACGCGTCGGCGGCCTCCGTTTTAATTGCGATCCGAACGAGGAAATCGGCCGTCGTATTTCCGGCCTTAGAATGCCGAACGGAAAGCCGCTTGATTCTGATAAAACTTATAAAGTCGCCGGTTGGGCTGGTGTCGGCGAACCGTCTTCGGGAAAACCGGTTTGGGAGGTTGTTGTCGAGTATTTGGAGGATAAGGTGAAAGGTGAAAGGTAAAAGGGGAGGGTTTTCTAGCTTCCCGATACCCGCTAAGGGATTTGAGTTACGGGGCGATTGCAATCGATGCGAGCCTGGAAAGCCGTATAGTGCCTCTGCTTCGCTTTTGCTTAGTACCTCGAGCTAGCCGTGGCATTCGTTATTCTTTGAGGTGTTCTAGTCTTCAATGGGCCTAGGCGGAAGGCTTAGGCATGGGCTTTTATGCACATTGCTCTATCTTGGCTTTAATTTGGCTGGTAAGGCGGATTTTAAATACTAATACGTCTTCAATTACGCATGTAAGTCATTGATATCATAATTTGACCGCATTTTGTATAAAAATTAGCCGATTTAACAAAGTTGTAATAAACATGCGGTTTTATCGCGTCAGTCTTCAAGATATGCACAAAGTTATCCACAGGTTTTGTGATTAAAGGTCGCCTTCTATAAATTTTCAAGAAATAGAGCTTAAAAATTTTAAAAAGCGGCCTTGAAATTCAAAAAACTACCCTTAAATTTGCGTCGAAGCTAGTACAGCACCATTTTTATCATGACAACTTTAGAACAGGAAATTTATCTGATGAGTCAGAAGCTTTTCTGTCCTTTAGTTCGACATAACAAAATGGTCGCTGCACAAGTCAATAGCGATATGAAACTTTATTCAACATTCATTTCATTTATTTATTCATGAGGTACACATTCTTATGAGTATTCGTCCTTTACATGACCGTGTCGTCGTTAAGCGTTTAGAAAGCGAGAAAACTACTCCGGGAGGCATCGTCATTCCCGATAATGCGAAGGAAAAACCGATCACTGCCGAAGTCATTGCCGTCGGCGGCGGTAAGTTGCTTGCTAATGGCGATAAACACGCATTGATGGTCAAGGTCGGTGACAAGGTTTTGGTCGGCAAATATTCCGGCACCGATGTCAAAATCGACGGCGCCGAGCTCGTCGTGCTGCGCGAAGACGATATTTTGGGTGTTTTAGAATCTTGATTTAACTGATTTGAAGAATAGTTTGAGGAAAACCGAAGATGGCAGCTAAAGAAGTTCTTTTTTCAGATGATGCGCGCCATTTTATGTTAACCGGCGTCAATATTTTGGCCGATGCGGTCAAGCAAACGCTCGGGCCGAAAGGCCGCAACGTCGTGCTTGCAAAGAGTTTCGGCGCGCCGACCGTGACCAAAGACGGCGTATCGGTCGCGAAAGAAATCGAATTGCAAGGCAAATTTGAAAACATGGGCGCGCAAATGGTCAGGAGGTCGCCTCGAAGACTTCTGACATCGCCGGCGACGGTACAACGACCGCAACCGTTTTGGCTCAAGCGATCTTGCGCTAGGGCTTGAAATCGGTCGCGGCCGGCGCCAATCCAATGGATATCAAACGCGGCATCGATAATGCGGTTAGCGCCGCGGTCGAAGAATTAAAAAAAAATCTCCAAACCTTGCGCGGACAGTAAGTCTCAAGCGCGCCAAGATTTTTCGCGAAAGCTGAAATGGGGTCCGTCCGATTTCAGCAGCGAAAAATGACTTGGCGATTATTGCCTTCGGCGGCCCCGATTCGCCCTGCGTCCGAGCCACTACGCCACATCATCGTAAACTCGATGCGGCCCCGTAGCACTCCCACAAATGGCTTGACGCCGTGTCGCGATGCCTTGTATTTTGCCTCCGCCTGCGCTAGTCGCGCAGACTCCGGCAAAACACCCGGCCCTACGGCTATCGGGGACTAAAAATCTTCACTTCGCTAACGCTC
>JAHJSQ010000067.1 GCA_018830325.1 Gammaproteobacteria bacterium | reverse complement strand
GTCATTCTGGCAACTTGAACACCGATTCTGGAAAATCCAGAAAAGTGTTCAGCTTGAAACCAGAATCAGTGTTCAACTTGAATCAGAATGGGTGTTCAGATTGCTCCAGAATGGGTGTTCAGGTTGGGCCAGAATATGCATGCACATCCAGCCGACCGCCGGAATTGGTTTCGTGTATGCCGCCGCCCATCAGTTCCGGGTCTGGCAACAGATTGGGAATGCCCATCATCCGGCTAACCATATCGATAAACTCAGGTGATGCTAGTAGTTGGTGTAACTTAAGAATTGCTGGTGAAAATCGGGTCGTATCGCAAATCTGAATCTTGTATTTCTCATTAACGGCCGAGAACTCCTTGCCTATCGTCTTTGATTCTTCATAAGACGGAAACGAATCGTGCACTTCATTGGCAAAAGCTTCATCCAAAAAATTATCGATGCAAAAATGCGGAAATGGCTTAACGCCTTGAATATCAGACCTTAGAGTGTTGAAGCTAGCAGGATTGATGAGATTCAATAGACTCATGTAAATTTCCTTATAGTATGGGTTGATGGACAATGCTTAATTAGATTGAATTATCTTTGGCAAAACCTTGCGTAAGCATGGTGCGAACTTCGGTGTATGCCTTTAGACTAAATACTTGGCATAGCATGATAAAAAAGACACCTCCCACAACAACCTGCAGGCTCAACAAAGGTATAAATTCGTTATGCCAATATTCACCCATGGCAAATACTGTGCAGGCCATAATTGCGGACAGCAGGAGTGCGGGGAGAAAATCCAATACTTGCTGCAAGGGGCCATAATTAAAATAACGCCCGCTAAAGTAAGCATTTACTAAAAAACCCATGATGCTATAGGCCACCTGACTCCAGGCAAGCCCTAAAATGCCAAACATCAGCCCAAAAACCAGCATGCCGGTACCAATGAGCTTCTTGATCAGTTCGGCCCTGAAAAATACTTTGGAATGTCCTATCGCCTTAATGGCGTTTAGGTTAATAAGATGTAACGGCATCAGTATGCCGCCCAAACATAAAATTTGTAATAGAGGCGTAGCGCTTATCCATTGGTCACCGTAGATTAATACTATGACGGATTCGCTAGTGACCATGAGCCCTAGCATGATGGGTATATTGATGAACATCACCCCACGAATGGAATATTGCATGCCCCGACGAATCCTTTCAATATCGCCCGCAGCTGCTGAAAAAATGGGGAAAGCCACCCTGGACAAAAAAATCCAAAGTGCCTGCATGGGGATTTGTCTGGCATTGTCGGCTCGATTATAAAATCCCAAATCACCCACACCGTAAACCTTCCCGACGATTAGCGCATAGGCACGGTTATAGGCAATATCCAGAAAGCTGGTCAACATTAGAAAACCACCGAACCCAAACAACCGCTTTAATGACGCCAGACTAAAAACGAAGCCTGGCCGCCAACCACTTAGCACCCATAGTAAAACGCTCGAGACGACACTTTCTGTAACTTGTTGCAGCGCTAAAGCCCATACGCCAAAGCCTTCAATGGCAAGCCAAACAGCTGTACAACCGGATATGAATAATGCGCACGCTGTAATAATTGTGATTTTCTTTAATTCAAGCCGCTTGGTTAACAAGGGGTGATGTACACTACCTAGTGACATCACCACGATATTAAGCCCCAAAACTGTAATTAGAGGCGCCAATACCTCCAGCCTATAGAAATCAGCAATATAGGGTGATGCAGCCCATAACAGACTTGCACAGATAACGGCCATCCCAATGCTGAACCAGTACACCGTTGATTCGTCGGTATGCGTGATATCTTGCCTCTGACCTAGTGCAGCGGAAAAACCGCTGTCGACAAAGGCATGAGCGATGTCGCTAAATATATATATTAGCGCCACGGTACCAAATTCTTCCGGAGTTAACAGACGCGCAAGAAATACTGACACAATCAACCGAATGCCTTGGCGCGCAATAACCTCGCCACCGCTCCACATAACGGCCTTAATAGATTTATTTTTCAGTGAATTTTGCTTGGTTTCTTCTGTCACTAGTTGTCTTTGCTTAATTTATCGTTTTTGTCGGACTAAACCGCCGGTTCATCTTGAATCGGACGAGTATATTTAACATGGTGCTTTGCAGCGGATTGAGTACGTTTGCTATATAAGAGTTGTTCGTAACGCCCCATTAGCGCTCCCGCGACTAACCACGTCCAAGGGCTCATCGGATTATTGGGCACTAGGTCCAGCACGTTAATACCAAGGATAAGCGCAACGGCACCGAGTACAACAGCCTCTTGCGGGTCTTTTAGATAACGCAATGTTCTAGCACTCAGCAATACCGGTAGCGCCAATAAACCGAATTCGGCGAATAAGCCTATCCAGCCAAACTGGCCAATAGTGATTACCCAGCGACCATCCGTAACGCTTAAGTCTTTGCCAGATTCGGGATGGAAAACACGGTTACGCCCCCAAGTTCCCCAGCCAAACAAGGGCCTCTGATTGGCTTTGTTTAAAAGCATATCCTCATTTCGAATGCGAAAATCAAAAGACTGAGCCCGATCGGGACTAAATGAAGAAGCAGCATCATAAATAATTTGGCTTGGAAACCAATCCAGACCTCTAAGTACGGGATAAAAAATGGCAATCAATACCAGAATGCTAGCTACCCGAATTTGTTGCTTAGGTTTTCCATAACGTACCAGAGGGGCTAAAGTAACAGCATACAAAAACGCTGCCATGCTTTTGCATAACAGCAACACCGCCATGAGATAAGCGGTGGCTTGTCCGCCGGAAAGCCATTTTACCCGGCGCCCAATTCGCCAAAGTGCCGTTGCCGCAATCACGCTGGTCATGGTAGAAAAAGCCACCAGCAAGCCATGCCCCATGAATACGACCGGTCGAAAACCGTCGCCGCGCATTTGTTGCAAAAAACTATGTGGAAAATAACCGTATATCCACACATGTAGCTGCGGACTAAGCCGTACTTCGAGCAACATAGGCAAGGAATACAACAATCCTGCAACGGCGAGGGTTTTTAGCATATCCTCGTGATCCTTCGCCGTTCGCAAAAAGGCAAGACCAAGCAGGAAAGGCAGAATAAACAAACCTTGCCTAATCACGGCGGATAAAGCGTCGTAAAGCTCCATACCTTTAATATATGTAGGCCCGGCAATAATGGGCTCAGGGTTGATCGACGCTGTGATAAAAGTACTAACCACATAAATTACTAACAACCAGCGTGCGATGCGATCCTTTGGCAACAAGGGGACTCTCTTGCCTTTGATAAATAGACAAACCAGATAAGCTGCCATATTGGGGATAGTCGACTTATCCAGCGGCGGCAACAACGGTAAGTCTACTGTTGTGCCTGCGGGCAACAGAAAATAAGCAGCCAAAATAGACCACAGCGTTGCCTTACCTATGGGCAAACGTTGATAAATGGCGATCGTTACCAGCGGCCAGCTGAAAAGAGCCAGATATGCAAACCAATTCGGATTAATAAGAACTACTCCAAATTCTGAAAGTGAAGTAAACAACTAGCCATTGTTAATAATCTATTAAGGTGCTGAAACATAGCCTTTAATCGCTTGATATCTTGGGGCAGTCGCAGGATCCTGATAAGTAGATTGCAACAAGCCCCAATAACCATATTTGCCATATCGGCTGATATCTGAGTAATGATTTAACACACCTACTGAATCGGCACCGAACTCTTGATAGAGCTTGTTCCAATGATTCAGCATCACGCTATATACATCTTTCATCCGAGGGTCTTTATTTATTTGAGCCACTTTTGCGATCAATTCACCATTATTCTGCGGCGCCAATAAGTGTGTTCCACCTTCGTAAGCCACCAGTTGTAATCCCCTGGCTTTGGATTCCGCGAGTATGTTTCTGATTAGGCCAGGGTTTTTCTTATCGCCAAATAAGCTATTGATGTTGTCGATCTGTGCTGCTAACAATTCTTCTCGGCTTAGGGTGGTTTCCAATGATTTGTCTTTGTCCAGGTAAAAATAGGTCGTTACCGCCCAGGCATCGGCAAACTTGTAAGCAGGGTTACCTTGGGTAGGCATGCCATTGTTCGGCATTTCCCAATCCATGACACTTTTAGCGCGATCTAACCATGCCGTTTGTGAAGTTAGTACTCGCACGAGTCGACTTTGCTGCCGCGCTTCGTGAAGATCGGCATCGCCGAATACACGATTAAATATTTTGAATATCTCTACAGCACGATAAGCGTGCCAGGCATCTGCAAATACAGCCGCACCACTTAAATTGAGTTCACGTGCTTTGGCTTCGGAATAGTTATAACCAGGGAAGCCAAAGTTCCAGGTTTCATTGGAATATTCGATGTAGCACTTCAATGTTGGCTTGAGGAATTTTTTTAACAACAGAGCCAATTCTTCAACAAACTTATCGTCAGCAGCAGTGGGAATAGTAAGCCAGGGATCGACATCCAGGGTGTTTGCCAACTTGATCATGTATTCGAAGGCCACGCCCTTAGCTGAACCTTGTCCTAACGTAGTCGGTGGAGCGCGATCCGCCCAAGTCCTATTTAGAAAATCATAAATATTGACCGTTGGCTGTTTTCCGCTGATTGACGTTTCTATCGGTGATTTCAGAAATAAAGTACGGGTTGCACCATCGTATCTATCGATCAGAACACGCGGCCATTTGCCATTGATATTAAGCAAAGCCACCATATTGGCGTACACATTATCCTGAGCGGGCGCCGATTCCGGCAAAGTAATACTCTGCGTTGTATGAGCGGTGGCAGGTGCATAGTAAACTGATCTATTTAGACTGACCGCACCCCAATCCATAAAGCGAAGCACTTGAAAGGGCTCTAGTAACGCCAACCATTTTTCATTAAAGGGCTGTTCTCTAAATGTTGCTTCATCATTACTATGTACGATATGCATATCCCTGATGGGATCATTCCATTCCATCGCTGTTATTAGGATTTGAATTCCGTCTTTAGGCTTTAGTACATCAAATTCGATGCGCCCACCGTTTTTATAAACGACATTTTTAGCATCCCAGCCAAGCTTTATTTTTCCATGACCTTGATAAAGCAGTATATAGCGTCCTGGCTGATAAGGTGGGGTACCGGTTGGCCAGAAATCATCTTTAGGAATATGAAAAACACTCCATATCCTAATGACGCATCCATTTGGCAATGAACTCGGATAACCGTCTTGACTTAATGTAGGTTGTTCCGGGCAAGGGTCGTTAGTTCCTTGTTTTAGCACGTTGAGCCCCCCGTTTTGCATCATCAAGTCTTTAAACGGAACGGTCGAACTGTAGTAGCTAAAATTTGAAAGGTTTACACCGATTGGCGCTTTGTTGCCAATACGCTTTGACAGCGGGTTGTTTTCAAGATTCTTATGGGTCTTACCTTTCGCCAACGCAGTCTTTACAGAAATAGTTTCCGCTGTTGTGTTTGACGATGAAGTTTCATTTGAGGTTGGCTCTATCGTACTGGCTGGCTGCGTTGTAATTATTTGTGCTGTTGCAATATCCGGCGATGAGGTATTGCCTGCCGAAGATATTGCTATTGGAATTGTTGGGGCAACGTTGTCAGCTTCAGCTAAGGCTGTTTCTTTAGGCGCAACTACAAGGGGAGATTTTGTCGATACTGCCTCCACCTTTTTCCAGGCTACCTCAAGGCGAGCGCTGCCAGTCGCTTCAAAATATTCAACTTCAATTAGATGCCTACCGGCAATTTGATTAACCACGGCACGATATTCTGTTCCTGCTGCGTCTTGCCAATGATCAAGAATCAGCTTACCGTCAATAAAAATTCGAACACCATCATCGGCAATGGCACGAAATTCGTATGGACCTTCCTTAAAGTCGAATTGGCCTCGCCAACGAGCAGAAAAATTATCATGCGGCACGCGACGCGCTGGGCTCCGATTCTTCCAGTTATATTTAATAAAAGGGGCTTTTCGCGTAACCAATGGCTTGGTATTAAAATTCTTGCCATTGTAAAAATCGACACAGAAACGCCCTACCGGGGCATCGCAGGCAGATGCTGAAGATAATGGCATCATAAAAAGAATGAGAATGGCAAGCATCCATAGTTTTGAAGCGAATGACTTTACAAAATCTATTTCAGAGTCGCTGATGCTAAAGACTTTATTCATACTCGTAATCTCATTTTGCTTCCGGATTTAATACTGCATAAGTACAGGTCGGCAGTTTTGATTTTTTTACATATGCAATGGTGGATTTTGGAAAAAGCATCCACTCGGTTTTTAGGCTACAGCCCGGAAAAAGCTGCCTTAATTGCCGGCTTTTTAATACAGTAGTATTCGCTACCATCTCAGTCCATGCCGGTAACTTTTTAGACCATCTCGCCAAGAAGAACTGTTGCAGTTTTTTCGGATATATCCACCAAAAAGGCATGCCGCAGTGCGCTTCAATTGGAAAATAAATACTTGGCGTTTGTATCCAATAATTATCCGATAAACGCTGTACTTCGGCAGCAAATTGCCGTTGCTTTTCATGATCACCCACGTGCTCAATCACGCTATTGGAAAAAACCAGATCGAAATCTCCTTTTTTAAAATAAGGCAAGCTGCATGCATCGCCATCTCGATAGGTAATAGTGTGATGCGTAGGATAGTCTGTTTTGGCGACGCCTGGTAGATTGACACACGTTATCGAAAGAGCTGCTGTTACCGAATCCCAAATAGCCGGTTGACCGCCAAGGTCCAGTATTTTCATACCCTCAGTTGGTTTGAAAATCTTTTCAAATTCCGCCATTCGCCTTCTTCTCAATAGATTAGAGAACGGGCCTAATAACACTGTAAATATTCGAAATCTTAAATATTTAAGCATGTATCCTCACAAAGTAATTACCAGCCTATCGTTCCAATGCTTGGGATGAAATTATTCACGTTCCCCCTATCGTTCCCAGGCTCTAGCATGGAAATGAAGACCAAGAACCTCTAGCGTCTCGTACCGCTGGAGCGGTAATTACTCAGGCATTCCCACGCAGAGCGTGGGAACGATAATTGCCGAGGGACTGAATAATTACTTTCAATTTGCATTTCTATTTTTAAAATCTACTCAAGTTGGGGTTTTATTTATGAATTCGCGTAATACCAACCTTGGAAAAACTTTGGCATCATGCCAATAGCGACCAGCCAAGCGCTTTGGTTCGCTTAACATTCTGTGCAGCCATTCCAAACCCAACGTGCGTAAAAACTTTGGCGCACGCATCTTCTCGCCTGCGAGAAAATCGATCGTCGCACCAATGCATAGCGCCGCCTTTACCTGTAATTGGTCTTGCATGGCATGCACCCAAATTTCTTGCTTCGGCGCGCCAAGGCCGATAAGCAAAACATCCGGCTTGGCTTGATTGATCATGTCGAGCACTTGCCGGTTTTCCGCAGATTGCGCATTGAAACCCATCGGAGGGCTGTAACAACCAACAACGGTTACCCACGGCCAGCGCCTTGATATAGTCTCTGCAGCTCTAACCGCGACCCCTTCTGCCGCACCCAATAAAAACACGCGCAACCCAGGTTTAGTTTTAGCTGCATCGAACAATGCCGGACAAAAGTCGCTGCCGGCTACCAGGCCCGGTAGCGACTTGCCAAGTAACCGCGAGGCCCACAATACCGGTTTCCCGTCTACGGTAACCATGGCGGCATCTCGGTAGGCTGCGCGTAAGGCCTGATCCGTCTGAAATTTGACCACATGATCGACATTAGGTGTTACCAAATAGCGGCAACGATAATCGGGCTCCTCACTCCATAGCAACACCTTGGCAACCGCTTCCGGCATGGTCAAGGCATCGAAATCGATACCGAACATTTTCAGACGCTTATGCATTTTTGACCCCCAAGCCATATCGATATCTGGGGAACACCGCCCCGTTCACCTTGTTCAATACCGTACCGGCCAGATTGGTTTCGCCTAAAATCGCCAGCGATCGCTGCACTTCTTCCGGACTGGACTTGCCGTTTTCCACTACCAATAATGCAGCATCGAAATGCGGCATGAATAACAGGGCGTCGTCGGAGCTCAATAGTGGCGGCAGGTCGAACAAAACGATGCGCGACCGGTAGCGATTTTTGAGTTCTTCGACCAAGGCTGTCATTTTAGGCAAGGACAACAACTCCGAAGACACGGAGGTGGTATGCTTACCGGGCAGTACAACTAAACGTTCGAAACCCGGGTTTACTAGCAAGTCTTCGACCGGAACATCGGTCTGCAGATAATCCAGCAGGCCTTTTTCTATATCCAAACCGTAATACCAAGCGACTTGCGGATTACGCAGATCGGCATCGACCACCAATACGGTTTGATTGACTTCCATCGCCAATGCGATAGCGAGATTCGCGGTAACAAAGGTTTTGCCGCATTCGGCGGTCGGTGCTACCACAGCTAGACTGGTCCAATTGTTCTCTCGCAATTGTTTTAATACTTGCGTGCGCAGCAAGCGAAACACGTCGGCATGCGGGTCGTTTCGTAAGCCCATAACCAAGCGCCGTTCCCGCATCACATCCGGGCTTACCGCAACACTGCGGGTACGGGTGTATTTAATGGAAGAAAATGCGTGTTGTTGGGTTTTAGTCAAAACGAGTTCCTGTTTAGTAAATATTCAATCTCCCTATTTGAAAAAAAGGGGTTAGGGGAGATTATTTAAATACCCCCTTTTCAAAGGGGGAGGCAAAGTTCCAGCTTGTTTTAAATGCAGGGACCTGAATAATTAACCTGTTTAAATACTGGCTTATCAATTAATGAACCGACAGACATCAGTCTGAAGCCAATTTAAAAATACATCCTTAACCGCCAACTCATTCTCATAGCCGCCCTAATTTCGCTAGTCCTATCGTCCAAATCATCTCCAAGGGCATGACAAAAAAATGGGTAGCCAAGACCATCAGCACCGCCACAAGCAAAACAAGCAACCAGATCAGTTTTTTTTGTTTTTGTCGGCGCGCGATATCCTGCGGCGTGTCTATATAGGGTATGACCACGATAGGCGGCATGCCCGTCACGCGCTCTAGACCTTTAGCGCCGCGGATGACTTCGTATAACATTTCCAGCAAAATAGTCAGGCCAAAACCAACAGCCAACCCTGCTCCCAGCCCCAGGGCGATAATTTTTTTGCGGTTAGGCTTATCGGGTTTATCGGGCGCAATCGGCGGTTCGATTAGAGTAAAGGCTTCGCCTTTTTGCTCTTCTTCCAGGGTTTGCGCCAACCTAGCCTCTCTGTGTTTGGCTTCTATTTCGGCGTATTTTTCCAAACTAATCTGTCGCTGCCTAAGCATTTCCAGATAGTCCTTCTCTACTATCGGCGTTCTATCGATGTTTTCTTGCAGTTCTTTTATGTTTTGTTCTAGCTCGACTCTTCTGCTCAGCAAATACTCCAGTTCGTTTTGCGTCGCACGCAGTTGATTGTTTAAATTGATGTACAGCGAATTGCCTTGCTGTGTATCTAGTTCTGAAATAATCGTCTGACTGGCGGCTTCTTTTTCATTTTGCTTAAGTTTTTCAACCCGCTTTTGCTGTTTGACAACATCGGGATGGCCGTCTGCATACTTGTCTTGCAGCAAAATCAACTCCCGTTCCGCTCGCTTCAATTCTTCCGACACATCCAGGTCGCTGGATTCGCCGGTAAAGCTAGGTTCGAGATTTAGAATTTGTCGCTTTACCCGCACGGCATCCGGGTGCTTATCTGTATAGAGCGAGCTAATATGAATGTACTGCGATTTCAACAGTCTGATCTGCTCGTCTTTACTCATCGGTTTGCCGGCTTGTGCCGCGGGCACCTCGTCTTTGGCTTGGCGCAAGGAATCGGTCAAATACACGATTCTGTCCTTAGCAATACGAATGTCGCCTTCGGTTTGCCTTTGCGATTCTTTTGCTCTATCTAAAGCAGCTAGGTTAGTTTGCAGCATTTCAGGCAGACTTTTCGCGTACTTTTCCTTATAGTCCATGATTTTCGTTTCAAACAGGCCAATCTCGGCTTTCAGCTTATCGGCCTCGGCGCCTAGAAACTCAGTAGTCTTGGCCGCACGCTGCGCTCTTGCCCGGGTATTTTCGTCCAAAAACAGGCTGACCAGTTCGTTGGCGACTGCCTGAGCCAATAACGGACTCCTATCGCTAAAGGCTATGGTAAAGGCAATTGTCGCCTTGCCGCCGCCACGTTGCGGGTCGAGCACATTAGCGGAAATGGTTTCGATTTCGGCGTCTTCCATAAAGCGCTTGACCAGTTCGCTGGATACCAGTTTGTCGCGATCATCCAGATATACTTTATGCTTCTCGATGACGGACAATATGCGATCCCGCGTCATTACCCGTTGTTTGATTAACTGAATACGCTTGTCGGCAAAATCGGTAATGGTGGACTCGATCATGCTGCGAGGAATTTGTTGATCCTCGATCAAGATAGTAGCGGCCGAACGATACACCGGGGGCAACTTCATCGCTAATACAAAGCCAAGAAATCCGACTAGTAAAAATGATATTAAAATCAGCCCCTTGCGTCGATTAAGCGCCTCAAGGTATTCGGCAATGCTCTTGACGTTTTCTTCTTCCATAGGTATTTATTCAAGTTGACCTAGCGCGAGTCGCGCAAGCCGTCCCAGTTATAGTTAAGATGAATCATGACGGCGTTGGAGTCGCGCACTCCGGAAAGAAACGAGCTAATCTGCGCGCCGTCGGCGGCTAAGTCTTGCATTTGGTAGCGATAACTAGCAGTAAGACGCCATTCTCGCGCGAATTTCCAGGCCAGTTCTGCCGAGGCATTGTAGAAACTTAGTTTTTGCTCTAGCTGCGTTTGGCTTTGTCCGACCGCTTGGTTTTCGGAATAATTTCCACTGGCTTTGAATGATAATTCGCGGCTGATTTCGTAGCCGTATTGCATTCCGAATGAACTGACATCCTGAATTTGTCCGAAAGCACTGGGGCTTACAGAACGGGAAAAATTGACCGCGAAAGTATCGAACTTACCTTTGTAATTGATGGCGACGTTAAAGGTTTCCCCGAATAGGAGATCGCCGCTACCGCCCGAAGCGGATGCGCCGGGCGATTGCACCCAACGCCCGCCGGCGCCTGCATTAATGCTCCACTTACGTGTTATGGCATATTGACCGCCTAGTTGACCGCCGAAAACAATCTGACTGGATGTGCCTTGATTAAATGCATTGCCGGAACTGCTGAATTCCGAATGCGAGAAAAATATGCTGGCGTTGGAAGAAAAGCGCCGGGTCCATTCGTGTAACTCCGACAAGTTGACGCTGTAACTTGTGTTATCGCGAAAATTGTTGCTGATCTCATTGTTGTTGCCGGTACCAAAATCGTTGAAGCTGGTTTGCGAGTAGCTTGGACTCAGACTCAAGCGGTCTAGCTGCGTTACTTGCCAACTCCAGTTCGGCGACAGATTTAAACTTTCGGACTGGTTATTCGGCACTAATATGCCGGTGTCGCTAGCTTGTTGTGCATAACTACAGATTTGGGAATAACCGGCGTTTAGCGAGAAAACGTGTCGCCGTTGCGTATAACTTTGATCCGCACCTAAGGTAAAGTTGTCGCAATTCCATTGTGTGTCATCGTAACGGCGAATATCGCCGCTACCGCTGATACCCACTTTCATCAAGGCAGTGTTCCACTCTGCTTTAACGCTGGGCCGCAATAAATAACCGAAAGCAGGCGTTTTGTCGACGCGCAGACCGATGTTATCGTTGTACTCGAACCCTTGATCCAAAGCCCCCGTAATTTTCCACTGATCTGCGGTAGCCATGCGCATTAGACCAAGCCCAAACAAAACGACAAGCCACACTCTCCCATCACTGAGCATCTGTAATTTGCAGTATTAAGGGACAATGATGGTGTCGCCGCTTTGAAGCCGAATATTGGCCTCCAAATTGTCACCGTCCTCTACGTCGCCATAGCGAAACTTAATAGATAAAGGTTGCCCGCTCGAATCTTTGCGCAGTATATGTACATCGTTTTTTGCGGCATAAGGGGTTAACCCACCCGCCATGCTAAGCGCCTGCATCACATCCAAGTCTTTGATCATCATGTATGGACCAGGGCGAGCAACCTCTCCGATAACGAATATGGTATTGCCTTCTACGGTCATCAAAGAAACCGTAACTTCCGGCCCGGGTATATACAATTCGAGCCGTTCGCGCAGAAGCGTCTGCAGTTGATCTATGGTTTTGCCCGCGGCGGGTATGGTACCGACTATGGGAAAAGAAAATGTACCGTCCGGTGACACCATCACTTCAGCGCGCAAGTTTTCTTCCTGCCAGACATCGATTCTGAGATTATCACCCGCATTGATTAGATAACTACTATCCGCAACCGCAACTGACCCGACGAATACGCTAAACAGATACAAAAACGTAGCCGACCAGTTTCGAATTGAACCCGGTAAAACAAATAAACGATTCACTATTGACCTAAATACTTTCAAACAATTAATTCTTTAAGAGCTGCCAAACGGCTAGATTTTGCGACCGTTTTAGGTAGCGTGAAAAGCGCTCTTTCACCATGACTTTCAATCCATTCATACCAAACGGATATGTCGTTGATGTTGTTTTACTCAAACATCATGCCCATTTCTGTTTTAAAGAGCCGGGATTACCTAAAACGAACTCCAACAACAAATAACCAGCGACACACTTTCTTTTTTATTCTAAGAGTTAAGCAAAATTGAGGCCATATATATTTACTTTTGTTTCTTCAACGTTTTTTAGAACTCTAAGCTAAATTCAAAACCGCTTTAAATATGGGATATGACGCGCATTGCGTGATATGCCACACCCTTTTAGCAAATCTTGCAATTTGAAACTTTGTTGGCACAATTTCTGGACATACCATCGCAAATCTAAATTCGGCACCCGGGTCCCGTCAAAGGCACAGCACCTAGATTCCATAGCAGATTGACTATGTTTCACTATCTTGGATAATTTAGGTATTGGGTTCACAGCGTCCTGACCGGCGAGTAATCGCCCCTTATCTAACCCGAAGGCACTTTCATATTACGGAGTGAAAAAGCTTCTTCATAATCGCGTTAGGTTCGCGCACCTCAACAAAGGCGCGATGTAAGCTTTAGTCGTGCATTTTTATCGGTAAACCGCGAGCCACCGAAAAGTCTGCATGTAACCTCGCCACCTACTCCCAGCTGAATTTAACTCAAATCGATCGCTATCAACGCTCAGTATGCATCAGGATCTCTAAACACCTGAACAATTGTTAACAAAATCACCTTTAGATCTAATAGCAAACTCCAGCTTTGGATATAGCGCAAATCATAAGCCACGCGACTCTCCATTTTCCCAATCGTATCGGTTTCGCCTCGACAACCGCTGACTTGAGCCAAGCCGGTGATACCGGGCTTCACTTTATGTCGTAACATATATTGCGATATTTCCTTGCGATAGAACTCGTTGTGCGCGACCGCATGCGGCCTAGGACCTACAATGGACATACGGCCTTGCAACACGTTAACAAACTGAGGTAATTCATCCAAGGAATAGCGGCGTAAGAAAGCGCCGTAGGGCTTGATTCTCGGATCGTTGCGTGTTGCCTGCGTAACCGTCGGACCATTCTCGCACACCGTCATAGTACGAAACTTCCAGACATCGATAGGCGAACTATCCACACCGTAACGTCGTTGCCGAAAAATAACAGGCCCCGGCGAGCTAAGTTTTACCCCGATCGCGATAAAAAGCATCGGTAGCGCAATCAGGCACAAAATCAACGTGGATAATACAATATCCTCTGCCCGCTTTAACATGCCATCCATTGGCTCCTGGTCGAAAGGTGAGCCGTATACGCTGAAGCAAGGAATGCCTTGCAACATCACGCAACGCGAACTAACCAAATTAAACGCAAATAGATCGGGCACAAAAAACACTGTAGCCGTGGTATCGCCCAATTTCTCCAATATGTCGCGTACGCGGTTTTCAGCCGCCATCGGCAAGGTAACGAATATGGCTTCAAGTTTTCCCGACCGGGCATCCTCGTATAAACAATCTAGATCTCCTCGCCATTTTTCCGGATCGCAGGACAACCGTCTATTACTTTCCAATTTCCGATCGTCATAGTAACCGGAAAATCGGTAGCCCAAACCCGGCATATTGGAAAAAGTACCCTCCAAACGCTGCCCGAGCGCATTAGCACCCACAACGCCCACCGACAAGGAATGACATTCGGCTGGCGAGGCAACGCGGGTCAAATAATGATAGGCTGCGTGAAAAACCGCTAGCAACAATAGCGAGATAGTCGACCAAATACCGATCGCCAACCGGGATGCATCGCTTGCGGTTTTGGAAAAAAACAGCAAAGTGGCCACGGCTACCAAAGTTAACAACCAGGAGCCGGCAATACGAAATAGCTGATGAGCGAACCCGGCTCCGCGCCAGTTGTAGTAAACCTCGTTATATTCCGCGAAAAATTGATAAAGCAATAAACCGCTAAAGCCGTAGGTGAGATATATATCGTTCCAATCGTATTCACCCGGCCAAATTAAGTTAAGTGACAGCATCGCCAGCCATAAAGAGGTCAAAACTATGCAGCTATCAATGACACGAACAAGCGCTTGTTGCTTAGTCAAATGCGGACGCACAAAAGCCGATGTATAGCTTGACTTGACGGCAGCTATACGAGCCAATTCGATTTTCTCTGATGACAGTGGACTCGACATGTAAGGGTGTTTCTCTCTAAAACTCAATGCACTAGGAATGAAGGGACAAGCATTGCAAAGCTTGATCAGGGCTGGCAAAGATTGCTCAAATAAAGCCAAGTTAAGCCAAAACGCCACGGACACCGCGGCATTAGTAAATTACAGCAATATATATGTCATTAAAATCGCGCCAAAAATCATGCTTCAAGAAAACATCTTCCCGGTAAAACTACGTATATCCGACACTATGCGTTTCGCTCGCTCCCAAACACCTTGCTTGGGAATGCGGTATGAAATACTCCAGCTTTTGGCAACCGGTAAGCAACAGCAGATGTGAAGGACTTCTTAAACCGGAATTTGGGAAATAGCGGAGGGGACCTGAATACTTTCCTCTAATCTTTAATAAACCATAAACGGCTATTCGATCCAGAAACACTGGCTTCAATAACGCCTTACTAAGTTGGTCAAATAAATCAACTCCCAAACCCCTCCCATTTTTCTTAATAAATCGCATTCCAATACACAATATATTTAACGATTATGCCGCAAACAACTCGCGTTTACGGTTAAACCTCATCAGCCCCATCACAGCGCTACCAAACAGCCAAACTGCGGACGGAAGTGGTACAGCTGCGATCTCCAGCGACAAAGGATATGCCCCCATAGACCCGAATGGAATATTTTGACCCAAACTATTCGTTGCCGGACTATGCCCGGTCATACAGAACTCACCCATCATCCCCCCCGCAGTACAGTCACCATAAACCATACTTTGAACTATGCCTGCCATTGTCGTTTTATCAAACGAAAATGTGAAATAGGCATTGCTATTGATAACCTCGGTATTAGATTCAAAAAAAGGTGTGCCATATCGAAAAACATCTCCGCTCTGATAGCCTCCACCATAAAAAACATCCGTGCTATTTTTTAAAAAAACACTAGCAGTTACAATATCCCCTTCAGTGCTTTGCGCTAATTGGTAATTAAGATGCAACAGTGGAAAACTCTTTTTAAAATCCGGATTAACATCATCCACCTCATACATGGATGAGTTCATTGCCCCTTGCAGATTGGACACAACCGATCCATCCCAGTCAAAGCTGCCAACAAAATTTGTATTATTAGGCTGGGTCGCGGGCTCGTATAACACCCCTGTTACCTTATAGGTTACAACAGAAGCAAAAGATGAAGACCCCATAATAGCGACCATCAACAACAGCACCTTGACAAACTTTAATAAAACATTGTTTTTATTCATGTTTTTCTCTTACCAATGCAAACTTTTATTCAATAAGCTTCCAAAATCGATACAAACATCCTTGTTCAAATTCTTCCTTGCTAACCTTTACCAAGTAACCAACACATTTTCCTCATAAAACTGATTACCTAAATCCGGCTAGAACAAGCTTGCCATAAAGATTATGCAGGCAATACAGACTTACGACGATTTGCACCGAACAAGCTAACCAAAGCGCCACCGAACAACCAGGCAGCAGCGGGAACGGGAACGGCTGCAACCTCCGAGATCTCCAAGGATAATGGCGCACCGCCCATAGAGCCTCCACCGAGGAATGCAGTCATACCCATTGGACCGGTCAGCATAGGCCCCATCATGCCCAAAGCAGTCATGTCACCGTAGACCATTTGGCCTACAGTTGCCGAAGTATCAGTTATGTTTGTGGAATCAAACACCAAGGTAAAAAAAGCGTTGTCATTTCGCTGGTTACCATCAAAGGTGCCATAGGCCATAGGATTACCAATCACGTTATAACCGCCCCCATTCACAACATCAGTACTATTTTGCAAAAATGTACTTACTGTCACTAAGTTGCCGGAAGTACTGCTAGCCAGTTGATTGGTCAAATGCAGCAACGGCGCTTCGTTATCGGCATATCCACCGGGCTTGGCCCATACTTCACCCGTGTAACCGGCTGCATTCATACCACCAGCGGCGGTCCCGTTCGAATCGAACTCGGTTCCATTCCAAGCAAACATGGATTCAGACAGAAAACCCGAGAAATTGCTAACAGTAGAGCCGTCCCAGTCGAAGTTACCATCGAATACGGTTACTTCCTGAACCCCACCGTCAGTAAATACTGCAGACACATTGTAAGTGGCGGCCTGTGCCATAGAAGCGCTTGCTGCCAATATCAGGGATGCAGCCATTTTGGTTTTTAGATTCATAAATCAACTCCTTCAAAATAAATAAATTAATGTTCGGACGATACAACCAAGCCACCCGGTATTGCACCCGGTGCACTAGCTCTCCATCGCCCACAGAGGCGGCCCGGCTATCTGGCTTCACGCCAGACCCCTAGGCTTTCCGACCCCGCCTCACGGCGGCTGTGGCAATTGGAATTAGGACATCCTGCCCTACCAGCAATACATCCTTAATGCCTGACTCTTATTTCCTTTTATCTAACGCAAATACCATTTCGCTCTAATCAGACTCTGGTTCAGTAAACAGCACCTTCAAGACCTCACCCAGGGCTGTTCAAAAAATGCTTTCGCATTCTTTTTTAATAAAGCATACATTATGCCAATAATATTTTTTTGATTTAGGTTCAATAACTTAAAGCGTAAACAAATAGTCTCCAGTTAAGTCACCCATCTAAAATTAAGGGATTTAACACACCTCCCTAATATCAATGCGCGATTTGACTTAATCCGCTTTAAATCAGCTCATCCTTATGCGAATCGACTAACATCTCGTCTCTTTTGACAAGAAAGATCACTTTAGAAAAACGTTAATTAATCGCGTAAGCTTCCAACGTCACCATCTAAAATCCCTCGCAGCCACGGTTATCCTCAGAATTTTTCCACAGGGAGAGCACATGGTATTTATCGGAGAGACAGAAACATCACATCGAAGCCTGGCAAGCCAGCGGACTCCGATGCGCCTGCATTGATACCGGTACGGTTGCAATCGGAGTCGACGGCCTCGGCGTTATTATCATTGCGTTGGCCGCAAGGCCACGTTTTGGAAATACCAGGCAGTGTATCGCCGGATTGGCTCGGGGAGTTGTTGCAATATCTGGCTGGATTGAGAGTCCGGCGCAAATCTGACTAGCGTTCGATATGAGGTGGGGCATCGATGGTTTGTCGGTGATTTTGCAACAGCGCTTAGGCCATGCGCTATACGCCGGGGCAGCGTTTATTTTCCGCAATCGCGCCAGCAATCGTTTGAAATTGTTGCCGTGGGACAGCAATGGGGTCTGGCTGTGTCAAGGCGTCTTCATCAAGAGCGAAGGACTGACACCACTGCAACGCGACGTGTTCGAGGAAACTCTCGATACCGACATTGCCGCTATCTAAGCTGAGGTCGAGCAGTTTCAAGACGTCCCGGCGCATGATACGGCGCGGTTCGCTCTAAACGTCCGTGCGCCGGACGCCAGCCCTTACCGGATCATTTACCCCCGCATCGAGCACCGTCACGAACCCGAATCCTGTACTTGAGATCAATGCGGCAAGGACTTGGTCAAGATCGGCGAAGACGTCACCGAACAACTGGACGTCGAGCCGACCAAATTCTTTGTCCATCGTCATATCCGCCCACAATATGCCTGCCGGACTTACGAAACCATCACTGCGGCGCCGATTCCCCCGGCAGTGATCGATGGGGGTATGGCGGCATTGGGTTTACTGACCTGGGTGCTGATCGGCAAATTCCTCGATCATTTGCCGTTGTACCAAAAAAGAGAAGTCGACATGTGTGAAGACCGTTTGTGCTGAGCCAAGTAGTCGAAGCATGAAAGGTCTACAACACTTTCACCGGCTTGGTTAAGCATCAAACTGCTCTTTTTAGGTTGTACCGACTGGAACAGATCGCCGCCCGCAGCGGTGTGATCTTGTCCCGCTCGACGCTGGCCGATTGGGTCGGACGCCTCGGCGTCGCCCTGGAGCCCTTGGCGGAACGCCTGGCTTGGCATCTAAGGCAACGCGATAGCTTGCATGCCGACGAACCCCCCGTTTCGCAACTGGATCCCGGCAACGGCAAAACCAAGAAAGCCTATCTATGGGCTTATCGCAGCAACGACCTGCAACCCCGACCCCAAGATCCTCGCCTTCAATTACCAAGCCGGCCGGAGTGGCCGGCATGACGGGCAGCTTCTGCAAGACTGGAACGTTCACCTGCTGGTCGATGACAACAGTGGCTACAAAGCCCTGCTTGCGACGGCGCGTGCGTATCCCGAATCGTCTTGCCTGTGTCGAACTGGCTTACTGGGCGCATGTGCGCCGAAAATTCTTCGATCGATATCAGGCCGACGCGCGGGAACTGACATCCCGAGACCGTCAAAGTCATCGATCACGCCTTAAAACTCTGACCAACCCTGACACGGATATGCCGAAACCGGCGATTTACCCATAAACAACAATTCATTTTAGATTAATAAGTGCTTCCGGTAGTGGTGGGTGTTTTCAACTACTACCGCATAGTGATCCATTCGTAACGCCGTGACTCTTCCAGAACCTGCGCAAAAAGTGTTAGCGGGATTTCTTCGGATAATAAAAAACCCGCTAAGCCTTGTAACTTGCGGGTTTTTGGAGTTGTCCGGACTATCCCGAACTTGAATTTGGTGCCGATGGCCGGACTTGAACCGGCACGACTTGCGTCACCACCCCCTCAAGATGGCGTGTCTACCAATTTCACCACATCGGCTGATAGTTTTTTACTCGTTTATTTCGGCTTCCGGCTGTTCTTTTGCTTCAACCGTTTTTGATTCTTCCTCGATAGCAGGTGTCTCGGCCGATATTGAAGGTACAGCAACCGGTGCCGCTTCTTTACTCATTAACGGTATATCGAAAGCCTCTTCGGTTTCTGTGTCATCAAAAAAGTCTTTCGCGGCTTTACTGCCACCGCTCAACATTGCAAGAGAAAGACTTGTTACAAAGAATAAAGTCGCTAAAATTGCAGTGGCTCTCGATAAAAACGATGCTGAGCCTTGTGCGCCGAATAAAGTTCCCGATGCACCGCTTCCGAACGCGGCACCGGCATCGGCACCTTTACCTTGCTGCATTAAGACCAAACCGATTATACCCAGTCCGAATAATACATGAATGACTATGATAACTTGATACATTTTATTATGGTTATTTTGCTTTGATTATTTAGATGCGCGATATATTTTCAAAAAGCCTTCGGCATCCAATGATGCGCCGCCGATTAATCCGCCATCGATATCAGGCATTGCAAATAAGCCCTTAGCGTTGTCCGGTTTAACACTGCCGCCATACAAAATTTGCAGTTGATCGGCAATGGCTTGATTTTTAGCTGCGAACTTTTGGCGAATATATTGATGTACTTCTTGCGCTTGCTCGTCAGAGGCGGTTCTTCCTGTACCGATGGCCCATACTGGCTCATAAGCTATGACTGCTTTAGCAAAAGACTCAATGCCTGCCGCATTTAAAACCGCATCGAGCTGTTCATCGATGACGCTAAATGTTTGATCGTTTTCACGCTGTTCTAATGTTTCGCCAACACACAATATAGGGATGATCCCTTCTTGTTGCGCTTGAGAATATCGTGAAGCGACCGATTCGTTGGTGTCGCCGTAATAAGTCCTACGCTCGGAGTGACCGACGATCGCATATTTACAATTAAATTCGTTCAGCATGGATGCTGAGATTTCTCCGGTATATGCGCCTGAGCTTTGATCAGCGACATTTTGTGCGCCAAGATCAAGAGGAGTGCCTTCCGTTAATTTGGCAGCATCGGCTAAGTAGACATAAGGAACACAAACTACGATCCCGGTGTCGGATGAGTTAAGTCCGGCAATGATGGCTTTGCATAACGATTCTGTAGTCGCTTTAGAACCATTCATTTTCCAGTTACCAGCCACGAGTGTTTGACGCATAATTTCTCCCTCTCCATCCAAAATTAAGCTGAGTATGATATATGCTTATCGAAACTTGTTCAAGCATCGATTGCTTTCTTGACCTCATCCGCTAATTGGTTGGCGCATTTATTCACCAATGCTTCGTCGACTCCTTCGACCATTACACGAATCAACGGCTCGGTTCCTGACGCTCTTAGCAAGACTCGACCGTTAGCACCCAATATTTTTTCGACATCTTTAACCGCTTTTTGTATTTTATCGTGATTATCGGGGTTGATTTTAATATCGGTCCTCAGGTTAATCAGAACTTGAGGATACATGCATACACCAGACCTAAGTTCATGCAGCGTCTTACCGCTGGTTTTCATTTCAGCCATGACTTGTAAAGCTGCCACAATACCATCGCCGGTAGTTGTTCTGTCTAGACAAATAATATGTCCCGAATTTTCGCCGCCTAGTATGCCTTTTTTTTCTTCGAGCATTTCCATGACATAACGATCTCCGACCTTTGCTCGAAACAATTCGATGCCTAAACTTTTTAGCGCATGCTCCATACCGAGATTTGTCATTAAAGTACCGACTACCGGACCTTTTAGGGCACCTGAGCTCAATCTCGATTTAGCGATAATATAAATCAGCTCATCGCCATCAACAATTTCGCCTTTATGATCCACCATAATCAGACGATCTCCGTCGCCGTCCAAAGCGATACCGAAGTCGGCCCGATAAGCAAGAACCGTCGAAACCAATTTTTCGGTCTTAGTAGCTCCGCACTCTTCGTTGATATTCAATCCATCCGGTTCGGCACCGATCGTGACGACTTCAGCCCCTACTTCACTAAAAACGTGCGGCGCTATATGATAAGTCGCGCCATTGGCACAGTCGACCACGATCCTGAGACCGTTAAAATCCATCCAAGTCGGAATCGTACTTTTGCAAAATTCTATATATCGGCCTGCCGCATCGCCAACACGATTGGCTTTACCCAGCTTCGAAGAGTCGACCGTTGTCATCGGAGAATCAAGGTAATACTCTATTTTTTTCTCCATCGAATCCGGCAATTTCGTTCCCTCAACCGAAAAAAACTTAATGCCGTTATCGTAGTAAGGATTATGTGAAGCGCTAATAACGATACCTGCCTGGGCGCGCAAGGTTCGCGTCAGGTAAGCTACGCCCGGCGTCGGCATCGGCCCCAATAAATGCGTATCAACACCGGCAGCAGTCAATCCCGCTTCGAGCGCCGATTCGAACATATAACCTGAAATTCGGGTATCTTTTCCGACCAATACGAAACCGTGCCCTTCATTCGCGAAGACTCGCCCGGTTGCCCAACCTAATTTGAGTAAAAAATCAGCCGTTATCGGATACTCGCCTACTTTTCCTCTGATACCATCGGTTCCAAAATATTTTTTTTCCTTCATCTTCAAGCCCGTTTATTACTTATGGGTTAAAAAGCATGCTTGTTTCAAACTAATAAAAAAGGAGAGCCGCCACTGACTCTCCTTTTCACTTGTTTCCGAAATGATTATTGGCTTTGTTCGGCGGCATCGCTTAAAGGCGGCTCGGAATCTTTAGCATTGGCTCGACTATCTACTTTAGCACCGCCTTGCGGTGGCGATGGATCTTCCCAGCCTTGGGGAGGCCTAACCGGTTTTCTTGACAACAAATCATCGAGCTGTGCTTTATCGATCGTTTCATACTTCACCAAAGCGTCAGCCATCGCGTGCAAGATATCTTCGTTTTCTTTTAGAATTTTTTCTGCGCGCTCGTAGTTCCTATCGATGATCGAGCGAATTTCTTCGTCGATCGTGTGCGAGGTTTCTTCGGCAACCGACTTATGCTGCGTAACGGATCGACCTAGAAACACCTCACCTTCTTCTTCGCTATAAGCCAAAGGACCGAGACGTTGCGACAAGCCCCATTTCGTGACCATATTTCTAGCTAATTCTGTCGCACGCTCGATATCATTGGATGCGCCGGTACTGACCTCTTCCCAGCCAAAAATCATTTCCTCGGCAATACGTCCGCCATACAAACTCGAAATCATGCTGTCGAGCTTACGCTTACTAATACTGTATTGATCTGCTTCGGGAAGAAACATCGTTACACCCAAGGCTCGCCCACGCGGCATGATACTGACCTTGTAGACCGGATCGTGGTCAGGCACCAGACGTCCGACAATTGCATGCCCGGCTTCATGATAAGCCGTCATTTTTTTCTCTTTGTCGCTCATTACCATAGAGCGACGTTCTGCGCCCATGATGATCTTGTCTTTCGCTTTTTCCAAGTCGACCATACTGATCAATCGTTTGTTGGCTCGGGCGGCACACAAGGCGGCTTCGTTAACCAAATTAGCCAAATCCGCACCGGAAAAACCGGGCGTGCCTTGCGCTATATATTTGATCACAACATCATCGGCAGCAGGAACTTTCTTCATGTGAACATTCAGAATTTGCTCCCTGCCTTTCACATCGGGTAAACCGACCGTGACTTGGCGATCGAATCTTCCGGGACGTAACAAGGCTTTATCCAATACATCAGGACGATTAGTCGCGGCGATCACAATAACCCCTTCGTTACCTTCAAAACCGTCCATCTCAACCAACAACTGATTTAAGGTTTGTTCGCGTTCGTCATGTCCGCCGCCTAATCCAGCTCCGCGTTGGCGGCCAACAGCATCGATCTCGTCGATAAAGATAATGCAAGGCGCATGTTTTTTTGCCTGCTCGAACATATCACGCACTCGAGACGCACCGACACCTACGAACATTTCGACAAAATCGGAACCGGAGATAGTGAAGAACGGCACTTTTGCTTCCCCGGCAATGGCCCTAGCCAATAACGTTTTACCAGTTCCGGGCGGCCCGACCATTAATGCGCCGCGCGGAATTTTTCCGCCAAGTTTTTGATATTTAGCGGGATCCTTTAGAAAATCGACCATTTCGGCAACTTCTTCCTTAGCTTCGTCACATCCTGCAACATCGGAGAATGTGACTTTGATCTGGTCTTCCTCAAGCATACGCGCCTTGCTTTTACCAAAAGACATCGCTCCTCTGCCGCCGGCGCCTCCGCCTTGCATTTGACGCATGAAAAAGACCCAGACCGCAATCAATAACAATATAGGACCGAATGAGACCAGAAGCTGCATCAAGAAGGAAGGTTGTTCGGGTGGCAATGCTTTGATGTCGACACCGCCTTCGAGCAAGTCATCGACTAAATGCGGATCATTCGGCGCATAAGTGCGAAATGTCTCGCCGGTTTGCATTTTTCCCTTGACGACATTGTCATCGATTGAAACCTGTTGAACCTGCCCCATTTTAACCGCTTGTATGAACTGCGTATAAGTCAGCGAAAGTTCGCCGCGGTCTCCGCGCGGAGCGAAATTGTTGAATACCGACATCAATACGACAGCGATGACAACCCATAAAATTACATTTTTTAACATATCGTTCAAGTTACTAGCCTCTGACCTTATCAGGCCCTCGGTTTAAAAACATTGCAATTGTATCAGGAATCTGCGCTCCTGATCGTTGTTATTGATTTTCGCCATTCTCATTCATTAAGATGGTGACTCAATCAGCTTATTTAAACCCTTTCCCTAAAATATATACTTCATTGCTTCTTGGTCTAGAGGCTTTCGGCTTTCTGATCGCAACCGATGAAAAACTTTGTCGGACATCTTTAAGAAAACTTTCATATCCTTCGCCCTGAAAAACCTTGACTAAAAATGAACCGCCGCGATTTAAAATCAAGCGCGCGGTATCAAGCGCAAGTTCGCATAAATACATGGAATTAGGCTGATCAACGCCTTTATTGCCAGTTATATTCGGCGCCATATCCGACATGACCAAGTCGACAGTCGCCCCGGCCAACAAGTTTTGCAACTGTTCCAACACCGCAAGTTCGCGAAAGTCGCCTTGAATAAAATCGACATTTTCCAATGGATCCATCGGCAATATATCCAGGGCTATAATTTTATTTTTTTTCCCTATAATGCGCCTGGCATATTGAGACCAGCCGCCCGGTGCCGCGCCTAAATCGACGACATTCATTCCCGGTTTTATGATGCTGTCCTTGTCTTGTATTTCAATTAACTTGAATACTGCGCGAGATCGCCATCCTTGCGCTTGAGCCATTTTGACGTATTCATCGTGAAAATGTTCCTGTAACCAGCGACTACTGCTTTTACTTCGTGCCATATCGGAAATCGTGTAAAATTCGCGTTTTATTTATAGCTAAGGAAACACAGAGTGACCCCTGCCGAAAGAAAACAACTCAAAGCCCAAGCCCACAGCCTGAAACCGGTTGTCATAATAGGCCATTCGGGCCTAACGCAAGGCGTTTTGGCTGAAATGGATATTGCGCTCAATAGTCATGAACTCATTAAAGTAAAAATACGCGCCGAACGCGACGATCGAAAAAAGCTACAACAGGAAATTTGTACACAAACCGGAGCCGACTTCGTTCAAAGCATAGGCCAGATTCTAGTAATTCATCGACTAAATCCTGAGAAATAAGCGTATGAGCGGGCAACGCACAAACCGCCCGCCGTTTCACACGATCGTTAAATATATTGAATCGAAAGGATTTCGTATTCTATATCGCCGCCTGGCGCTTTGACGATGACCACATCCTCTGCTTCTTTACCTATTAAGGCCCGTGCTATCGGAGAGCCAACGGAGATACGACCGGCTTTGATATCGGCTTCGTCTTCGCCGACGATTTGATAAGTGACGGCATCACCACTTTCAAGCTCTTCTATTTCAACGGTTGCACCGAATACGACTTTACCGTTGGCATCCAATTTAGTGACATCGATAATTTGAGCATTGGACAACTTGCCTTCAATCTCGGCGATGCGCCCCTCAGCAAAACTTTGCTGTTCGCGCGCAGCATGATATTCGGCATTTTCCTTCAGATCTCCGTGCTCCCTGGCTTCAGCAATGGCCTTGATGATTCTGGGGCGCACCACGGATTTCAACTCGTCTAACTCCTCTCGTAATTTCTTGGCTCCAGTGACTGTTAGAGGTACTTTATTCATGGATACAACTCCTTTAATTTATTGTAGTTACCGAACAAAAAAATAATTTGCCCGGTAAAAAAGTCGGATTGAGTCGGCATATGACTTGTTGCAATAAGCCAATGTAGCGCTTTAGAACAACTGTCAACTCACAATGAAAACTGACATAGTCTTTCAGCTTGTTGAGAGACGCGAGCGATTAATCGGCATCGATTAAGCTTTTGTGAAGTTCTTGCAAGCTAGTCACGGTTCCCGCCGCCAATTCTCCCAATGCATAACACGCGGCACGCGCACCAGCCATAGTAGTGTAATATGTTACACGATGCTGCAATGCTTCTCTTCGCATCGTGAATGAGTCGTGAATAGCTTTCTTGCCATCAGTGGTGTTGACGACTAATTGAATTTGGTCGTTTTTGATCATATCCACGGTATTCGGTCTACCTTCGTTGACCTTGAATACTTCGTCGCAAGGAATACCTGCTTCTTTCAATACCCTAGCCGTCCCTCGAGTCGCGACGATTTGATAGTCTTTTGCAACCAGCATTTTAGCCAATTCTGGCAACTTAGCCTTATCCGCATCACGAATGCTGATCAATACTTTCCCGCTTTGGCTTAAATCAATACCGGCGGCACGTTGCGATTTGGCGAATGCTTCGCCAAAAGTCTTTCCAACACCCATCACTTCACCGGTCGACTTCATTTCAGGCCCTAATAAGGAGTCGACACCAGGGAATTTAACGAAAGGAAACACCGCTTCCTTGACCGAATAATACGAAGGTATGCGCTCTTCTGTAATACCTTGCTCAACTAAAGTTTTACCAACCATACAGCGCGCAGCGATTTTGGCCAACGGATAACCGGTCGCTTTGGAAACGAACGGCGCCGTTCTCGATGCCCGGGGATTTACTTCAAGCACGTATATATCATTGCCTTGAATTGCAAACTGGGTATTCATCAACCCCCTCACACCAAGCGCTTCCGCCATTTTAGCGACTTGTTCGCGCAACTGATTCTGAATAGCCGCAGGTAAATCGTACGGAGGTATCGAACAAGCCGAATCGCCGGAATGAACACCCGCCTGTTCGATATGCTCCATTAATCCGCCGATCAACACCCGTTCACCATCGTAAATCGCATCGACATCCATTTCAACCGCATCATCGAGAAACCGATCCAATAAGACCGGCGAATCGTTCGAAACACTGACAGCCTCTTTCATGTAGCGCTGCAGGCCTTCTTCATTGACAACGATTTCCATTGCCCGACCACCCAACACATAAGAAGGCCTAACCACCAACGGATAACCCAGTTCCCGCGCCGAAAGTATTGCCTGCTCGACCGAACGCGCCGTTGCATTGGGCGGTTGTTTCAAGCCCAATCTTTCCAATAGTTTTTGAAAGCGTTCTCTATCCTCAGCCAAATCTATCGAATCGGGAGACGTACCGATAATCGGCGCTCCAGCGGCCTCGAGTGCGCGCGCCAGTTTCAGCGGAGTTTGCCCGCCGTACTGAACGATCACGCCTTTCGGTTGTTCGAGGTGAATAATCTCCAAGACATCTTCCAATGTCAACGACTCGAAATACAAGCGATCGGAGGTATCGAAATCAGTCGAAACGGTTTCCGGATTACAATTGATCATGATCGTTTCGTAACCGTCTTCACGCAAAGCCAATGCGGCATGTACGCAGCAATAATCGAACTCAATGCCCTGCCCGATTCGGTTCGGACCTCCGCCTAAAATCACGATTTTATCTTTATCGCTGACCCGTGCCTCGCACTCTTCATCGTAACTGGAATATAAATAAGCGGTATCGGATGAAAATTCAGCCGCGCACGAGTCTATACGCTTATAAACCGGACGAATATTGTTTTTATGTCGAGCGTTTCTAATTTCAGACTCGCTGGTATCCAGTAATTTTGCCAGCCGAGCATCGGAAAACCCTTTACGCTTCAAACGATAGAGCTCCCCCTCTTCCAAAGTCGCCAAAGTTTTGGTTGACAGCGATTTTTCGGCAATCAGCAAATCTTCGATTTGCGCTAAAAACCAAGGGTCGATTTTGCAAATATCATGTATCTCTTCAAGCGACATACCGCTACGAAACGCATCGGCAACATACCATAAGCGTTCGGCGCCCGGATGACGCATTTCCTTGAGTAAGATTTCCTTCGCATCCTCGGCATTTAAATCGACAATCTCATCGAGGCCGGTCTTGTCGACTTCAAGCCCACGCAAGGCTTTTTGCAAAGACTCTTGAAACGAGCGTCCGATCGCCATGACTTCGCCGACCGATTTCATTTGTGTCGTCAATCGATCGTCGGCTTGCGGGAATTTTTCGAAGGTAAAGCGCGGCACCTTGGTCACGACATAGTCGATCGTCGGCTCAAACGAGGCCGGTGTAGCGCCGCCGGTGATCTCGTTTTGCAGCTCATCCAAGGTATAGCCGACCGCGAGTTTAGCCGCGACCTTTGCAATCGGAAAACCGGTCGCTTTCGAGGCTAAAGCGGACGATCGCGAAACACGCGGATTCATCTCGATAATGACCATCCGTCCGTTTTCCGGATTAATCGCGACCTGCACGTTCGACCCGCCGGTATCGACGCCGATTTCGCGCAAGACGGCCAACGAAACGTTACGTAATATTTGGTATTCCTTGTCGGTCAAGGTTTGCGCTGGGGCGACAGTGATAGAGTCACCGGTATGCACACCCATAGGATCGAAATTTTCGATCGAACAAACGATGATGCAATTGTCTTTCGAATCGCGCACGACTTCCATTTCGAATTCTTTCCAGCCCAACACCGACTCTTCAATCAGCAATTCATTGGTCGGCGACAAATACAATCCGCGCTCGCAAATTTCAATAAATTCTTCCTTGTTATAGGCAATACCGCCGCCGCTGCCGCCCATCGTAAACGAGGGGCGAATAATGGTTGGGTAACCGACTTCTTCTTGTGCAGCCAGCGCTTCTTCCATACTATGCGCCGTTTTGGATTTCGCGACTTCCAGGCCGATTTTTCGCATTGCCCGATTGAACAGCTCCCGATCTTCGGCTTTATTGATCGCTTCTTTAGTCGCACCGATCATTTCCACGCCGTATTTTTCCAACACGCCATGCTTGTCGAGCGCTAACGCGCAATTCAGCGCGGTCTGCCCGCCCATCGTCGGCAAAATCGCGTCGGGGCGTTCTTTTTCTATAATTTTTTCGACGGTTTGCCAGTCGATCGGTTCGATATAGACTGTATCGGCCATATCCGGGTCGGTCATGATCGTCGCCGGATTGGAATTGACCAGAATGACTCGGTAACCTTCCTCGCGCAATGCCTTGCATGCTTGCGTGCCGGAATAATCGAATTCGCAAGCTTGTCCAATAACAATAGGGCCTGCGCCCAATAATAAAATCGATTTTATGTCGCTTCTTTTTGGCATTTTTATACTGTTCTTTCTCGGTGGCGGTTTAGGATTTGGTCGAAAATAACTTCCCTATTTTGGAGGGTTTGGTTGCTCGATTGGCAGGTGTCGGCGGCAGGGCAGATTTTTGCTCCTGCAAAATCTGCATTCACCCAGCACCTAAATTCCATAATTCATTGTCTATGGTTAACTATCCTGGATAATTTAGGTGCTGGGTTCACGCCATCCATGGCGTTTGCAGATTTTTGCTCCTCGGCAATTGCTGAGTTACATGGATGTAATGAATGCAGAAAATGCAGGAGCATTTTTCTGCCCTGCATTGCCCTAATACACGCCATCCATGGCGTAATGCAAAATCTGCATTCACCCAGCACCTAAATTCCATAGCCCAATGGCTATGGTCAACCATCTTGGATCATTTAGGTGCTGAGTTCACAGCGTCCCGTCAAGCGAGTGACCGAACCCTCAACAAAGCTCATAAATCCAGGACGTTATTGATCACGAAATCCTTAGTGCGTTTGGGGGCGTTCCATCATCTCGACGAAACGGTCGAATAGACTTTCGACATCCTGTGGACCGGGACTCGCCTCGGGATGCCCTTGAAAGCCGAAAGCCGGACAATCGGTTCGCTCTATTCCTTGCAGACTGCCATCGAAAAGCGAACGAAAAGTCGCTTTTAAATGCGTTGGCAAACTCGCTTCGTTGACCGCAAATCCGTGATTTTGACTACTAATCATAACCCGTCCGGTCGCAAGCTCCTGAACAGGATGATTCGCGCCATGATGCCCGAATTTCATTTTCTCGGTTTTTGCGCCGCTGGCTAAGGCCAATAATTGATGGCCTAGACAAATACCGAAAACAGGAACTTTGGTATCGAGAATCGTTTTTATCGCTTCGATCGCATAATCGCATGGCTCCGGATCGCCCGGGCCATTCGACAAAAACACGCCATCCGGATTCATTGCCAATACCTTCTCAGCAGGCGTCTGCGCTGAAACGACGGTTACTCGGCATCCGCGATTGGCAAGCATCCTCAGGATATTGCGCTTAATACCGAAATCAAAAGCGACGACATGCTTAGTCAAATTAGCGGCTGTTTGATGGCCCTTGTCGAGATCCCAAACGTCCTCCGTCCATTCATAAGACTTCTCGACAGTCACGATTTTGGCTAAATCCATGCCTTTAAGGCCGGGAAAATCGGCTATCGCTTTCTTGGCAATCTCAATATCGGGGTTATCGCCGGCAACAACTGCACCGCGTTGAGCACCTTTATCGCGTAATAAGCGAGTCAGTTTACGCGTATCGATCTCGGCAATCGCGACCACATTCCGGTCGATCAAATATTCCTGCAAAGTTTTCTCACACCGCCAATTACTTGCCTGCAAGGGTAAATTTCGAATAACCAAACCGCTGGCAAAAACGCTCGGTGACTCGTCGTCCTCGGCATTGGTACCTACATTGCCGATATGCGGATATGTCAACGTTACGATTTGACGCGCGTAAGATGGATCACTCAATATTTCCTGATATCCAGTCAATGAAGTGTTAAAGACGACTTCTCCAACGGAACAACCGTCTACTCCGATGGATACGCCATTAAAAACCGATCCATCCTCCAATACCAGTAATGCGGGTTTACTCAAAATCTGCTACCTCAAATGTGCAAAACGGGAGGAGCCACACAAGACCCATCCCGTTACAGAAAAGACAAAACTGTGTTAATTCTACGAAATTATCGCTATTTGGTCATTAACAATTTTCACTTACTGCAAAGCTGTCACTATACTCTTCGATCAAAATACCTATCGAGCATTGAGATTATTTTAGCGCCCCCGGCAAAGCAACTGAACTTTCGATTAAAAAATGCCTCTTTGCATTAATTTAAAATTAATATGATGGTGAATAAAGGGTTTAAAATCATTTTTTGACAATTATACCCTCGTAGATCAAAATTCTGCGCAAGGGGCATCAAAGGCCCAGCAGCATGCTGCCCCCTCAGCTAGCGTTATGCGAGGGCCCGAGCATCCCGGTGCCTCCTCAGGCACTGCCGAAACTTGACGTGCGAAAGGTATATTTCCCCTAAAAAATCGACCTATCCCATACTTGGCTTGGACGACCCAAATTCAACAAGACCTGACTGAAGGTAACCACAGAATATGCGAAATGTTAAACTTAAAATTCGCCGGTTATTGGTATTGAGTTTTTGGACCGGCGCGGCGTGGTTAAGCTTTTCTTTTGTCATCTTAGTCAAGGAGGAAATAGAAACTTCCCGCTATCAAGCCCGCTATCTTTCGGAGATTACCAAACAGTTGAGTTTCAAACTCGAACCCGGCATCAGCTCGTCGATTCGCTTTCCTTCTGAAGGCCCTTATGATCGACGGCTCGGGTACACATCGTTACCCGACATGATATCCCGTCTGGAAAACAACGGTTTCAAGATATCGGCCCAGGCACACTCGTCCGATGCGATTTTGCAATTGAACGACTACGGGCTCAACCCCATCTATCAGGAAAAAATCCAAGCCGGGCTTCGCATCATCGATTACAAAGACCGCGAATTATTCAACACCCGGCATCCGACTTACGGATATGCACATTTTGATACGATTCCTCCGCTTATTCTCAACACTTTGTTATTTATTGAGAACCGCGAATTACTCAATGACAAATTCCCTACGGTAAATCCGGCTATCGAATGGAGTCGACTAGGATTCGCCGGTATGCAATTCATTGCCAAGCAATTCGGCTCAAACATCAACGTACCGGGCGGAAGCACCCTGGCGACCCAGTTAGAAAAATACCGTCATTCACCGGACGGCTATACTCACTCAATCAAAGACAAACTGCAACAAATGGTCAGCGCTTCGATACGCGCTTACTTATTGGGACCCGATACCCGGGAAATGAGGAAACAAATCGCGCTTTCATATCTAAACTCGATGCCGTTGGCTGCGACGCCTAAACTCGGTGAAATTCATGGTTTGGGCGATGGATTATCGGCCTGGTACGGAGCGAATTTTGAAGAAACCAATCGCCTACTCGCTTCAAGCGCCTTCGACCCTGAACAAGCAGTCAGCCCCGAACAAGGCAAAGCCTACCGGCAAGTACTCAGCTTGCTTCTATCGCAACGCAGACCCTCAGATCTACTTGGTTCTAAGACCGGCTTCAAAGCATTACAAAATCTTACCGACAGCTATTTAAGAGTCATGGCCGAACAAGGCCTCATTTCAACATCATTACGCGATGCTTCATTACAAGCTTCCATTGCCCGCCAAACCAGAGAAATTGCAGAGCCGGCCAAGTTTATGACCGAAAAAAAGACCCAAGCCGTACTCCGAACACGATTAGCTAGAGCACTGGGAGTTCATTCGATCTACGAATTAGACCGAATTGACTTAACCGCAAAGTCGACTATCGATTTCGATACTCAGCAAGCAGTTGGCCAATCCCTCAGGCGTTTGAGCGAAATAGAAGGCGCCCGAGCCGCGGGCGCTATCGGATTCAGATTATTAAATGAAACCAACGATCCCTCGCCTATTATTTACAGCTTGATGCTGTTCGAGCGAAGCCCAAAAGGGAACCTACTGCGCGTACAAACCGATAATTACGATCAACCGCTGGATATCAACGAAGGCATCAAGATCGATCTAGGTTCTACCGCTAAACTCAGAACGATGGTTCATTACCTTGAACTAGTTACCAACGTTTACGAACTTTACAAACACACCCCGGTTTCCGAATTCAATAAAATCGAACTGCATTCACGCGACTATATTTCCGCCTGGGTAATCCATCAACTTCGCGCCAACCCTAATATACAATTGGAAGATTTATTGAACCGGGCCCTCGACAGGCGTTTCTCGGCCAGCCCGGGAGAAAGTTTCTATACCGGGGGCGGCATTCATCGCTTTAGTAATTTCAGCCGGATAGACAACGAAAAAATCCTATCGGTTCGCGATGCCTTGCGCGATTCGGTCAATTTAGTCTTCATTCGCCTCATGCGCGAAGTCGTATATCATCATCTTTACAAACCTGGAGGTGTTGCACGGTGGCTGGAAATTCCGGACGACCCTCGCCGCCAGGAATATCTCCAACGTTTTGCCGACCGTGAAGGACGTATATATTTGCGCCGATTCTACGCAAAATATCAAGATAAGTCGCCCGAAGAGGCACTGGCTATGCTGACAAAACGCGTTTACGCCAAAGCATCCCGGCTTTCTATGCTATACCAATCGATTTATCCCGATGCTAGCATTGATGCGTTGGAACAGTTTCTGAAAAAAAACCTACCTGCCTCCACGCTCGGCAATGAAAAAATCGAAAAACTGCACGAAAAATACTCTCCAGCCAATTTCGACTTACAGGATCAAGGCTACATCACCAAAATCCATCCTCTCGAACTTTGGTTAGTCAGGTATTTAGCTCAACACCCTAACGCAACAAAAGAAGAAATGCTAGAAGCCAGCACGGTGCAACGCCAGGAGGTTTATCGCTGGTTATTTAGGAGCCGCCGTGCCAGCGCTCAACAACGGCGCATTATGACGCTGCTGGAAATCGAAGCATTTACCTCAATCCATCGTGCTTGGCAAAGAACGGGCTACCCTTTCAGTTATTTGACGCCTTCCTATGCTAGCGCAATCGGTGCGTCGGGAGACCGTCCGGCGGCATTAGCAGAGCTGATGGGTATTCTACAAAACAACGGCATCAGACAACCGCTAGTTCGTTTTGAAAAACTTCATTTCGCAAAAGACACGCCCTATGAAACCATCATGAGTCGACAACCCGCTCATGGCCAGCGAGTCTTTGCGCCCGAAATTGCAAAAGTGACCCGTGATGCTTTGATTGGCGTCGTCGAAGGGGGTACGGCAACGCGCTTAAGAAACGTTTACAAAGACTCCGATATCGAACCGATCGCAATAGGCGGAAAAACCGGCACCGGGGACCATCGGCGCCAAGTGTGGGGGGAACGTGGACGGTTGATCGAGTCGAAATTCATCAGCCGTGCCGCAACTTTTGCATTTTTCCTTGGGGATCGATTCTTTGGTGTCATTACCGCTTATGTTAAAGGACCCGATGCGGAAAACTACCGATTCACCAGTTCGCTACCGGTGCAAATTGTCAAATCGTTGGAGCCGACATTATCTCCTTTACTAAATCGAGAAACTGAGATGAAAGACGTTCGGCCGATTTCCGAAGTAACGATAGCTGGGGTCCCACAAAATAAATCTTAGGATCTAGCATGATGGCCAATAGCGTATCAAAGAGATGTGAATAACGGCGAGCGCAAAGCATGGGAACGATAAACTTGCGAAGGATGCTTGCAAAGCGTCAGATCCATTTAGGGAAGTTATTTTTACCGTATCCTTATGAAAATCGATTTATGAATATGCGGTTAAGAATCACTTTTCGCTATTCCGTAGATTTTAATTTTGCCAGTGTCCGAGCTAAATTAACGCCTAATTCGATGACAGCATCTTGTTGAGCGGTATCGACCAACGACCCGTCATCGTTGAATGCTTTTGCGGCATTGGCTATCGCTTGCTGACCGGCTTGAACGGTTACACCGATATTGGACAATAGCAACCTTAAAAACACCAACCCCCTCAAACCGCCCAAAGCACCAGGCGAAGCGGACATAATTGCCGCTAATTTTCCGCGATATGCTAGCAGAGGCAACTCATCGCCCTCCCGGCGCGACGCCCAGTCTATTGCATTTTTTAATAATGGACTAAATGCACTATTATATTCAGGCGATGCGATTAAAAAACCGTCATGTGCGATTAAAAGCGACTTAAAATCCCGGGCCGCTCCCGGCATTCCCTCTTTTTTTTCGAGATCCTCATTGAAAATGGGCATTTCAAAATCAGCTAAATTAATCAAAGTAACTTCCGCACCCGAACGTCTAGCTCCACCGGCAGCAATCTCAACCAATTTTTGGTTATAGGAATTTTTTCTAGCACTGCCGGAAAAGGCAAGAATTTTAACCATAGCCCTTCTCTCCAAGTCGTTTCAGTTAAATCGCATCCGGTTCGATATATTCGTCGTTGAAATTGTTAAAATCAACATCGAGATCCCAATCGTTTTCGGGCACATTACCGTCTAGAATCAAATATTCTCGTTGTTGTATATAGGCATTTTTGAAGAATTCGTATCGATCCACAGCAGCTTCTGTCGCAATTCTCGTTGTGCTCAAATTGTCGGCGCGAGTATCGACCGCATTCAATACAAATAGACCGCCCCCAATAGCACCATAAGTTCCGGAAACGATACCGCCATCGATATAACTAATTGGATTCATAGCGGCATCGCCGACAAGGCCGAATACACCTCTGGACGAACTCGGGCCAAAAAGCGGCAATACCAAATACGGTCCTGACGGCACTCCCCAAACCGCTAAAGTTTGATCGAAATCCTCATTATGCTTCGGCAAATCGATTTCTGTCGCAACATCAAACAAACCTCCGATACCCGCCACCGTATTCACAAGAAAACGAGCGCCATCCGATCCGGTCTGGGCTAATTTAAATTGCAACAAATCGTTAATGGTAACACCTATATCATTGATATTACTAAAAATGTTTGTAATACCCCGATCGACAAAAGAAGGGGTAATCCATTGATACCCCTTGGCAAGAGGTTTCATGGCATACTCGTCCAAATTATCGTTAAAGACCTGCATATTCCGGTTAAAGCCTTCCCATGGATCGCTTTCATCGATCCTAGCTGCGGGCGCCGACGCGCATCCTATCACAGAGCCCAGCAATAACGGCATCGCCAATTGGACTACCATTGGTTTTAGATTCATATACGGCCTCGCAATACCTAAATTTTTATTATTCGGTGTTTTTCGCGTAACATAGCACAATATCCCTGCCCTTTCGAGCATTGGCAATAAACTTGCCGCTACTCCTTTTTTCAAATATTTCTCAATTTTTATGTATCGATGGAAAAAACCATAACTCCCCTGGGAAGTCGCTTCCGAGGTTACCTTCCAGTAATTATCGACATTGAAACCGGAGGCTTCAACCCCAAAAAAAATCCGTTACTGGAAATTGCAGCGGTCATCGTGGAACTAAATAAACACGGTAACCTTGAAGTCACCGAGCGTCACGCATGTCATATCATTCCTTTTCAAAACTCCGAATTAGACGAATCCGCTCTAAAATTCAACAAAATAGATCCATACCATCCTTTCCGCATGGCTATTCAAGAAAAAGATGCGCTGGATAAACTATTCAAACCCATCAAAAAGGCCGTAAAAAGAAATGACTGCACCCGAGCGATACTGGTTGGCCACAATCCCGCTTTCGATATTAGTTTTTTAAATGCCGCAATCCAAAGAACGCAAATCAAACGTAGTCCATTTCATCCTTTCAGCACTTTCGATACCGCAACATTAGGCGGTCTAGTCTATCAGCAAACGGTACTGGCAAAAATTGCCGCCGCAGCTGGATTAAATTGGGATAGCGACCAAGCGCATTCGGCTTTATACGATGCCGAACAAACAGCTACACTGTTTTGCACAATCGTCAACCGCTGGAAAAAACTGGAATCGTTAGAGTCTGACACCGAGACAAAATCAGGCTCGGGCATAGCCGAAAGCTAGAGGAAGCGATCAAGAAGTTACCCGGTACAAAAGACTATGCTTACGTTGGTAGTTGAAACGGCATCGAAAGCGAAATTGGGCAAGGATTGCCGGATCGCAAGAACATAAAAGCCACTCGCCATCCATGGCGAGCAAAAAAATTAAACGCTAATGGCTTCAGCATCCTGCAACAACTTGACTAACTCACCCGTGTTATATAAATCGAGAATGATATCGCAACCGCCAACTAATTGACCTTTGATATACAGCTGAGGATAAGTCGGCCAACTGGAATATTCCTTCAACGCCTCCCTAAGTTCAGGGTCTTCGAAAATATTAACAAACGTGAAATCGGCCTTGCAGGCGCGCAATACTTGCACCGATCGGCCGGAAAATCCGCACTGAGGAAAATCGGGAGTACCTTTCATGTAGAGTACTACCGGATTATTTTCAATCTGATCTTTAATTCTGCTTATTACATCCATAGAAATTACTCGTTAATTATAAAAACCAAGTAATACTATCAAGATTTGCTTTGTTAAAAAAGCTTCTTTTTATAGCAATACTATTGATTAGCCCGGTTATCAAACATATAATCATCGGTTTTCTTGCAGGCGGCTTTTAGCCGACTTTTTGCATTTTAGGTAAGGTATAATCTATGACCGGCCACATTATGCCAACTTACGGACGTTTAAGCATTTCCTTGGATAGGGGAGAAGGCGCTTGGCTTTGGGATCAACAAGGCAATTGTTATCTGGACGCTCTCTCCGGTATTGCGGTATGCAACCTGGGCCATGCCCATCCTTCCATACATAAAGCCATCTGTGAGCAAAGCGCGAAGTTGGTTCACACATCCAATTTATACCGCATCGATTTACAAGAACAACTCGCCGATCGGTTAACGGCTCTAAGCGGGATGGATAATGCCTTTTTCTGCAATTCGGGCGCCGAAGCCAATGAAGCGGCTATTAAAATAGCACGCCGATACGGTCATCAAAAAGGCATAGAAAATCCCGCCATCATCGTCATGGAAAAAAGCTTTCACGGCAGAACCTTGGCGACGCTTAGCGCTACCGGGAACACCAAGATCCAGCAAGGTTTCGCGCCATTAGTAGAGGGGTTCCTTCGCGTTCCATATAACGACATTACCGCGATTGAAAACGCCTTGCAACAACATAGCAATGTAGTTGCCATTCTTATAGAACCGATTCAAGGCGAAGGCGGGGTTAATATCCCCGCACCGGATTATCTCAATAAAATCCGCACACTATGCGACCGGCACGATTTATTGATGATGCTGGATGAAATCCAGACCGGCATTGGCCGTACCGGCAAGTTTTTAGCTTACCAGCATAACGGCATACTTCCCGATGTTTGCACACTCGCCAAGGCGCTCGCTAATGGCGTTCCAATCGGTGCCTGCTTAGCGAGAGGAAAAGCCGATAAAATTTTGACGCCGGGCACTCACGGTTCAACTTTTGGCGGCAATCCTTTAGCTTGTAGCGCAGCTCTAGCCGTATTGAACGAATTAAATGACGGCCATTTGATCGAACAAGCCGAAATCAAAGGACGAATGATCGCGTCCAAGCTCGATGAGCTATTGGTCGGCAACAATAAGATCGTAGAAATTCGTCATAAAGGTTTAATGATCGGCATCGAATTATCGGTACCTTGCGGCGAGCTCGTCAACAACGCCTTGTCAAAAGGATTGTTGATCAACGTGACTAATGAAAAAACCATAAGGTTATTACCCCCGTTGATTATCGACGCGCAACAAATCGAAAGACTGGTGGAAACACTAACCGCCGTTATCCACGAATTCACGGAAAAACATCAAGCCAATGAACCCTAGACACTTTATTAGCCTAAATGATCTAACTTCGACCGAATTTCGAACCTTAATCGATCGGGCAATCGAGCTAAAAAAATATCGTGACCCGAACTATCAACCGTTGAAGGGTAAGGTTCTTGCCATGATTTTTGAAAAATCCTCGACACGAACTCGTATCTCGTTCGAAACCGGCATGATTCATTTAGGCGGTTCGGCTTTATTTCTATCGCCGCGGGACACGCAACTCGGCCGCGGCGAACCTTTGCAAGACAGCGCAAAAGTCATTTCAAGCATGGTCGACGGCATGATGTTGAGAACGTTTAAACACGAAACGGTCACCACGATCGCAAGATATTCCAGCGTACCGGTCATCAACGGCCTTACCGATCTTCTACACCCTTGCCAACTACTTGCCGACATGCAAACTTATTTCGAATATCGCGGCGACATAGAAGGCAAAACCGTTACCTGGATTGGAGACGGCAATAATATGTGTCACTCCTATATAAACGCTGCAAAGTTATTGAATTTTAAATTACATATTGCCTGCCCACGGGGCTATGAGCCGAACCCGGCAATAGTAGAAACCGGACGGTCACACATTGAGTTTTTTAATTCTCCCGAAGAAGCGGCAGAAGCTTCTGACTTGATTGTTACCGACGTATGGGCCAGCATGGGCCACGAAGAAGAGCAAAAACAACGCGAAATAGCTTTCAAGGATTATCAAGTCAGCGAACGAGTCATGAATACTGCAAACCAAGACGCGCTTTTCATGCATTGCCTCCCCGCACATCGAAACGAGGAAGTCGCTGCCGAAGTCATCGACGGCCCTCAAAGCGTTGTCTTCCCCGAAGCGGAAAATCGTCTACACGCACAAAAGGCTTTGCTGGAATTATTAATGAGTGACAAGTAAAATTTGACCGACTCCTAATACAATAATGCAACCCTGCCTGCATCAAGGATACACGTGAAAAAATTAGTATACGCTATCATTCTCTCCGCAATCGTTATCAATGCTGCTCAAGCTAAAACCGTTTATGTCACCGACGACTTAGAATTAACTCTCAGAGTCGCCGAGAACGAACGCAGTAAAATTTTGCGAATGCTTCGCTCCGGCACGCCGTTGACACTGATCGAAGACCTCAGCTCCGGTTATTCTTATGTTAGAACAAATAAAGGTATCGAAGGCTACATTTTAACTCGTTTTTTAAAAACCTCGCCGCCCGACAGCCATCTACTTGAACAAGCAAATAAAAAAATCGAACAACTTCAAAATGATAATGCCGGACTGAAATCCGAGTTAACTTCATTGCAAGAGACCGTTAAATCTAGCGAGACATTAATGGCCGAACGCAACCAATTGATGATGGAACTTGCCGAAATAAAACAAATTTCGTCAAGCGCTATCGACATTAAAAACCAACGCGATCAATTTCAAGAACGCGTCGTTTCAGCCGAACGCGAGTTACAGCAACTTAAACGAGAAAACCAAGCCTTACGCGATAACGCTCATCAAGACTGGTTTCTCTATGGCGGAATACTCGCATTAGGAGGCGTTTTACTCGGTTTTATATTACCGAAACTAAGCCTAGGACGACGAACCAGTAGTTGGGATACGTTTTAAAGATTGGAGATGAAAGTAAGTGCGCGCACATAATGACTTGAGCAAATGCCCCTGGGATAGGACTGGGGCAAGTAACCGAATCTTCGAAAAAACTCATAACTTCCGGAAGTTATTTTTCGCGCAATCCTAAGGAACCGCTTCAACTTGATACCCCCAGTCTACTATTAACAATTGAACACATTAGGAATTCAGATGGCAAATTCAGGTGACAAATCCGCAAGACGCTTTTCATCACAAGTCGTTGACGGCATGGAACGCGCGCCAAGCCGCGCAATGCTGCATGCCGTTGGCTTTAAAAATGAAGACTTCAAAAAACCACAAATCGGCGTCGCTTCAACTTGGAGCATGGTAACTCCCTGCAACATGCATATTAATCGACTTGCCGACGATGCAGCTCGAGGCATCGATAATTCCGGCGGCAAAGCAGTTATTTTCAATACCATCACGATCTCCGACGGTATTTCGATGGGCACCGAAGGCATGAAATACTCGCTGGTTTCCCGTGAAGTCATTGCCGACTCGATTGAAACCGTGGTCGGCTGTCAAGGCTTCGACGGCGTCGTCGCGATCGGCGGCTGCGATAAAAACATGCCCGGCTGCATGATCGCATTATCGCGCCTAAACCGTCCGGCCATCTTCGTTTACGGCGGTACGATTCTGCCGGGATGCCATAAAGATAAAAAACTCGATGTCGTCTCAGTTTTCGAAGCGGTCGGTGCTCGCGCGAACAATAAAATCGACGACGAAGAACTTGCTCAAATCGAAGCGAAAGCGATACCCGGCGCGGGCTCCTGCGGCGGTATGTACACCGCGAACACGATGGCCTCGGCAATCGAAGCTCTGGGTATGAGCTTACCGAACAGCTCGGCGCAAGCCGCGGTTTCCGAAGACAAACGCCTCGACTGCGAACGCGCCGGCGCGGCTGTTCTCGAATTGCTCGCTAAAGACATCAAACCGCGCGACATCATGACCAAGGCTGCATTCGAAAATGCGATCACCGTCGTTATCGCACTCGGCGGCTCGACCAATTCGGTGCTACATTTGATTGCGATGGCTAATACAACCGGTGTCGACATCACGCTAGACGATTTCACTCGCATCGGCAAAAACGTTCCGATGCTGGCCGACCTGAAGCCGAGCGGAAAATATCAAATGGCCGAGCTGATTGAAATCGGCGGCATTCAGCCGTTGATGAAAGCCCTACTGGACCGCGGTTTACTGCACGGTGATTGCTTGACTGTCACAGGCAAAACGCTGGCCGAGAACCTTGCCAACGTACAACCGTATCCTGAAGGCCAGGACATGATCCACTCCTTCGACAACCCAATTAAAAAAGACAGTCACTTGGTCGTTTTATACGGCAATCTGGCTCCGGAAGGCTCGGTCGCGAAAATCACCGGTAAGGAAGGTTTATTGTTTACCGGCAAAGCGAAAGTATTCGATGCCGAAGAGCAGGCATTGCAAAGCATTTTGAACGGCGACATCATCAAAGGCGACGTCATCGTGATTCGTTACGAAGGCCCGAAAGGCGGCCCCGGTATGCGCGAAATGTTGTCGCCAACTTCGGCTGTCATGGGCAAAGGGCTAGGCAAAGACGTCGCATTGATCACCGACGGTCGCTTTTCAGGCGGCACGCACGGCTTCGTGGTCGGACATATTACCCCTGAAGCCTACACCGGCGGCCCGCTAGCCATCGTTCAAGACGGCGATTCCATTACTATCGATGCTGAAAACAACGAATTGACGCTGCACATCAACGAGCACGAAATGAACCGCCGCATGGAAAAATGGCAACAACCGGCCCCTAAATACACGCGCGGCGTATTGGCGAAATTTGCCAAATTGACCAGTTCGGCTTCGAAAGGTGCCGTCACCGACAATTTAGATTGATCGCGGAAAAAAATTGACCGAGTCAACTTTTTGTGACCGATTCTAATTTACCGGCCTTGTCTCTGAACCACGATTTTGTCAACTGGTTCAGAGACTCCTCTCCTTATATACACGCCCATCGGAACCGCACCTTTGTCGTTTCATTCGGCGGCGAGGCAGTCTATGACTCGGGGTTCGCGCATCATGTGCATGATTTTGCGCTGCTCAATAGCCTAGGGATACGACTAGTTCTTGTCCATGGCATTCGCCCTCAAATCGATACCTGCCTACGCAAACAAAACATCACCCCCCGTTTTCATAAGAATCTCCGAGTCACCGACGAATTAGCTCTACAATGCGTAAAAGAAGCTGCCGGCCTCGTCCGGGTCGAAATCGAAGCTCTCTTATCGATGGGACTAGCCAACTCGCCGATGGCCGGCGCCAAAATACGCGTCGTATCGGGTAATTTCGTCATCGCAAAGCCAATCGGCGTAATCGACGGCGTCGATTACGGCCATACCGGCGAAGTACGCAGAATCGATAGCCAAGCCATCCATCAACAACTGGACATGAATTCCGTTGTTTTAATTTCGCCGGTCGGTTATTCACCGAGCGGCGAGGCATTCAATTTGTCGGCAGAAAAAGTAGCAACCGAAATTGCGATCGCCTTAAAAGCGGAAAAACTGTTATTGCTCACCGAACAAAGTATCAATCATCCTGAAAGCGGCGACAAGATTCAACAAATGACAACCGTCGAAACCCAACAATTTATTGATCGCTTTCCAGGCATAGAACAATCAATTAGCCTGCCTTTACAAGCTGCGATCCATGGCTGCCAATCCGGCGTTGAACGTGTGCATCTTGTTAATCGCCATCAAGACGGCGGTCTGCTTTTGGAATTATTCAGCAGAGACGGCACGGGCACATTAATTAGCTCAACACCGTATGAAGAACTGCGCCAAGCAACATTAAACGATATCGGCGGCATCTTAGAACTCATCATACCTTTGGAAGAACAAGGTATCCTAGTTAAACGTTCGCGGGAAAAACTGGAAATGGAGATCGGAGACTATATTATTATCGAACGGGACGGTCTAATTATCGGCTGTACCGCACTGCATTCGATCGAAAACGAACTCGCCGGCATGATCGCCTGTCTGGCCGTACATCCCGATTACCGAGGCTCTGCCAGAGCCGGTCGATTATTGGAGCATTTGCAACGTAAGGCTAAAATGCTAGGCATGCAGCAAATTTTTGCGCTCACGACACAAACCAGCCATTGGTTCTTAGAGCGAGGATTTGCACCAACCGCAGTCGAAACGCTGCCTGAACAGCTGAAATCGTTCTACAATCCACAGCGTAACTCTAAAATATTGTGCAAATCCATCTGAATTAATATCCATGAGCACTCAAGGCACGTTATCGCTATTACAATTAACCGACCTGCATATTCTTCCGAGCCCCGGCGAAAAAATGCTAGGAGTCGACACCGAATTTTATTTCGAGGCCGTATTGCAACATGTGCGGCAAACGAACACACATTACGATTTGGTATTAGTTACCGGCGATTTAACTCAGGACCCCTGCCCTGAAGCTTATCAAAGAATTTTCGGTCAACTACACACATTAGCAGTCGACACACTATGCCTTCCGGGCAATCACGACGATTATCCTTTAATGCAGCAATGGCTAAACCAAGACAACATCAGCTGTAAGAAACATATCGAGTTCGAGAAATGGCAAGTGCTTTGCCTGAATAGCCAGATACCGGGGAAAGCCGAGGGAAGTCTCAGTGAAAACGAATTGAGGTTTATTGAAGATGCGCTAGAAACAAAACCAAATCTTTTTACGTTGATTGCGGTTCATCACCACTGTATTCCGACCCGAAGTAGCTGGATGGACACGATGATCATTAAAAACTGCGAAGAGTTTTTAGATATTATGGACCGATATCCGCAAATAAGAGGCATCACGTCCGGACATATTCATCAAGAAATGGATATTTACTTGAACTCGCTAAGAATATTGGGCACGCCATCGACTTGCTTCCAATTCAAGCCGCTATGCTCGCGATTTACGTTAGACGACCTGATGCCGGGCTATCGAACCATTGAATTGCATTCGGACGGACGGATCACCACCCAAGTTCACCGCCTGCCGGGAATCTTGCAAGAAATCGATCGGAGCTGTACGGAATATTAAATTACCGAGATTTCTGTTGCTGCCATTTCTTAGCTAAGAAGCCGTCGGCCTTGACCGGCACCGAATCGGCCAACAAAATCTCGCCTAACTCAGACATTGCTCTGCGATAGACTTTTCGCTTGAAATACACAACATCCTTAAGCGGCTCCCAATAATCGACCCAACGCCAACCGTCGAATTCAGGTTTGGCCCCGCAATCGAATCGCACTTCCGAATCTTGTGTCAACAAACGAAGAATAAACCAAATTTGTTTTTGTCCTATGCATAACGGCCACGAGTTTTTGCGCATGTAACGTTCCGGCAATTGATAGCGTAACCAATATCGAGTCCTGCCCAGTAACTGAACGTGTTCGGAACGCAAACCCGTCTCCTCCCACAACTCCCGATACATCGCCTGCTCCGGGTCCTCGCCCTCATTGATGCCCCCTTGCGGAAACTGCCATGAATTAGCGCCCGTACGCTTAGCCCAAAACACGCGACCCTCGTCATTGCAAAGGATGATGCCGACATTGGGTCGGTATCCTTTTGAGTCAATCATGTTAAAACCTGTCAATATAAGCCTGATGCCCACGCCTTCTCTACTGAAACGATAAACTGCAAATCGCTAACGAACCCGTTTCGACCTTAGTGGGCAAAAACAAAAATTCGAAGCAGAACTACAGCGTCATTTTTCTAAGTGATAGAATGGCCCAGTGAACCAGGGATTTAAAATATTGCGATATTGTTCCACAAAACAATCAACAAGGCTATAGCGCGAAGCCCTTTAAAACTTTTCAATAGGTTACAGCAGTGAGTTTAGCGATCTTCGATTTAGATAACACCTTAATCGCCGATGACAGCGATTTTTTATGGGGGCAATTTTTAGTCGACCGAGGCATTGTCGACAAAGCCCAATATGAAGCGGCCAATGCCAAATTTTATGACGATTACAAACAAGGCTGTCTGGATATTGGGGAATTTCTTAACTTTTCATTAAAACCCTTATCTGAGCATACCCCTAGGCAACTGTTTGAATGGCGCGAACAATTTATCGAAGAAATCATCAAACCGTTAATGCTCAAACCGGCCCAAGCCTTGATCGACAAACATAAAACCAAAGGCGATACCTTGATGGTGATTACCGCAACCAATCGCTTCGTCACAGAACCTATCGTCAAGCTATACGGTATCGAACACTTGTTGGCAACAACCCCGGAATTCATCGACGGGCGATATACCGGCAATTTCAGCGGCACGCCTTGCTTCCAAGCCGGCAAGGTCACTTTACTGGAAGACTGGCTAACATCCTCGGGAGAAACCCTTGCAAACAGTTGGTTTTACAGCGATTCGCACAACGACTTGCCTTTGTTAAATCGAGTGCAAAACCCGGTTGCGGTCGACCCCGACGAAAAACTCAAAGCCTATGCGGAACAATCGAATTGGCCGATTATCAGCTTACGTAACGATCACTGCCCTACTCACCATTTTCAAAAGTAGACCTTCGTTTTTGCACCCTTCGCACTTCAAATTTCGGTAGTACCTAAGGAGGTGACGGGGTCTTAGGTGTCGATTTCTACTCCTCGGTAATTGCTCCTGCATCGCTGGTTTAAGGACGCCGTCGACAAAATGTATTATTCGAACGACAACAAAAAGTGAAACTACTTAAAAAACGCCAAACACACTATCTATTCGTGTACGGAACCTTGAGAAAAAATCACGGACACCCCATGTCGCGTTGGCTAAATCAACGCGCCGACTGGATTGGCCCTGGATATTTTCAGGGAAAATTATTTAATCTTGGGAAATATCCGGGGGTCGTAAAATCCAACAAAGCCAGTGACCGAGTGCTAGGCGATATCTACCGAACCGATCATCCGAAAATGATCTTAACCACACTCGACCGCTACGAGCAGTGCTCCATCGGCGACTCTCGACCCCACGAATATGCGAGGTCCATAGAACCGGTCATGTTTGGTCAAGACCAAATACTGAACGCTTGGGTTTATCTCTATAACCGCCCGATCGAGGGTCTCATTTGTATTACTTCCGGCGATTATCTTGCAACAAGCGCCAAACAGAGTAGCGGACAAACCCGCTAGCGTGGCTAATCTTGGCGTTATGATTAGAATTGTATCTCCTCTGTCGTCATGCGATACCACAAGTAATTTTCCTTGGTCGGTTAGATCAACAAGGTCCAAATGTTAAATGCAAAGTCTGCCTTGATTTTTTTGTACGCCCGAAATCAGTTGACCACTGGCAAGTTCAGGGGTATGTTCCGTAAGCAAACCACATTTCCATAACAAAAAAGAGGCTAAATCATGGGCTTATTCAATTTTGCAATGAATATGGGCAAAAAACTGTTCGGCTCCGAAACCGAGGCGCCTGCCGCGATACAAAAACTGATCGAAGAAGACAATCCTGGCGTCGAAAACCTGCAAGTTCAAGTCGAAGACGGGCGCGCGATTCTGAGCGGTAAGGCAAGCTCAGCCGAAGCATTGGAAAAAGCCGTGTTGATCGCTGGGAATGTGCAAGGCATCGAAGCCATCGATGCCGCAGGGGTGACGATCGCGGATGGCAGCACGGTCGCCGGAGACGATCAGTTTTACACGATCGAAAAAGGCGATACGCTTTGGAAAATCGCCGAGAAAGCCTACGACAACGGCTCGAAATATCAAAAAATATTCGAGGCCAACCGAGAAGTCATCAAAGATCCGGATAAAATTTATCCCGGCCAGAAAATCCGAATTCCCAAAAACCTTTGACCAGAGGCGGCGCCATCATGGACATCAATTCCCTACTTCAAAGCAGTGCACAAATATTCAAGAAGCAATTGGACACGGATCGTGACGGAGAAGTAGAAACCTCCGAAATCGTCGGAGCGCTGGCCAAATTGTTCGGTAACACTCAAGGCCAACTGAACATGGCTTCGATTATTTCAAGTATGCAGAACGGCAACAGTCAGGAATTAATGCAGCTTGCGTCTTCCTGGCTAGGCAAAGGCCAGAACGCACCGGTTTCCGGAAACCAGTTGGAACAAATATTCGGCCACGACAAAATCGCCGCATTCGCCAAACAACTGGGCATCAGCGAATCTACGGCGTTGAACGGACTGCAGGAAGCAGTACCCAACGTCATCGACAAGGCTTCTCCAAACGGCACGCTTGCCGATCTTGGAGAGCAGTTGTTGAATAGCGCCGGCGGCGTCTCCGGCGCCATCGATGCATTCGGAAAAATGTTCGGCCGAAAACCCTGACGTTTCGGATTGTTCGAAACGACTCAAATCATTAATCCTATTCTTTGGAGCAACGGCAATGACTAAAGATGAACTATTGAATAAAATCCAATCCACGATCGACGAACAACAAGCCAAATTGACCGAATTGAAAAACAAAGCCAAGGAAGAATCGCAAGAAACACTTGATGACATCCGCGAAGCAATCGACGACTTAGAACCCAAACTCGAGCAGGCCAAAGCGAAAGCCCTTGAAATCGCCGAAACCGCCGACGACAAATGGGATGACGTCAAAGACTCGTTGGAAGAAGGATGGGACGAGGTTTCCGCGAAATTAGAAAAAGGCTGGGACAATTTGACTTCTGCCGTGAAATCTATTTTTTCGTAAGTAAAATACCGCCGGCCGGTTCAGCAAGTAACCCGAATGCTGCTTGCTGAATCCGGGGTGAATTAAACTCGGATTATCTCGGATTCCGCTGTGTTTCGGGCTAATGGCAGCGAAATTGTTCGATCATGGCGTCTATATAGTCTTTTAAAGCCACTGCATTGTTGTATTTTGCCTCTTTCGATGAATACAAAAAGGTCACCCTGCCGCTTTTCGCATGCCCGATCAATTCCGTGACCGCATCCGGATTCGAAGCCAACTCAGAGAAATACCGCTGTTTGAACTCCACCCACTTTTCGGGATCGTGTCCGTACCATTTTCTCAGTTCATTTGAAGGCGCCACCGACTTCAGCCACAAATCGATCTTCGCCTCCTCTTTCGGCAAGCTTCGTGGCCAGAGCCGGTCAACCAAAATCCTCATTCCGTCTTCTGCATCCGGCTGATCGTATACCCGCTTGATTGAAATATTCATGACCTGATTAATACAGCCATCCGGTCCGGAACGAAACGCCGACGATCACGAACAAAACAGACAAAACCGTGACCGCAACGATATGCCCTGCCATGACCTCGAGGTTGTCTTTTGACAATGCAGGGATAACGCGAAACCTGGCGTTGACGGCAAAACCCGCCGTCAACGCAAGAAGGATCAGTTTTGCCGCGATAGGATGAGAAACCGGATTCGCCATCGTGAACCATCCGCCTATATCCGGAACCAAGCGATAGGCCAGTAAAAGCCCGGTTAAAACTTGCACGATCAGCGCCGGCATACCGATTTTTTCATAAACGGACTCGAAGGCCAGCAGTAATTCCGGAGAGCGCTCCTCTAAAACTCTCGGTAAAACGACAACCGCCAAGACAATATGCCCTCCCGTCCAAACGGTGGCGCTCAACAGATGCAGCAACAACAGTATCCCGTACATGATTTTCGACCCATAAGTTTTAATTCCAGCACGACCGAGAACACCCCGCCGTAGCGAGTAGCCCGGATGGAGCTTGCGTAATCCGGGGCAAATGCTAAAGGGGCCGGAGGTTGCTTTCAGGCATGAGCAGCACCGATCGCGAACGATGCGGTTCACTTCGTTCACCGCATCCTACGAGCTGCTGAAATCGGACGGATCCCATTTCAGCTTTCGCGAAAAATCTTGGCGCGCTTGGATTTACGTTGATTTATGACCCCGTTGATCTTAGATTGCTTTACCACAACAATGTTTGTACCTTTGCCCGCTGCCACAAGGGCATGGGGCGTTTCTAGAAATAGGAGCCTGAGGAATAACGAAGGGATAATAATTCTCAGGCCTCATTGACTGTTCGACGGACTGATTAAGTATTACATTAACGTCTGGCACATCATCCTTACCAAGCTGGTTTATTGTCTGTATTGCAAGCAGTATAAATGTCAGCCATGCCACTAACTCCGACGCATTTTTAGGTATGTATTTAGCGATAAGCGAAAGATCCGGAACTTTATCCTCAATTTCCTTAGCAATCTCTTCAGGTGATTTTTTGCTACTGGCTGCTATTTTTAATATTTTAGATAGTACAGTAAGTTGTTCAATTGTTCGAGTCGGTGCTGACAATATTTCTATAACATTTCCAGTAATGTTAAAAACTCCATCCGGAACACTACCCATTCCGCCACATCTAGGGCATGGCCCAGATTTGTTACCCGACAAATGAACGTTGCTGCAGTTCTCAAAAGCAAAGCCGGACGGAAATGATGCACCGCATGTGTCACAAAATGCAGGGATGTTTACCATATTTATTCCTTGTGCAAGCTAACGATAAGGATAACTTGACGGCAAATGCGTAGCGACGATAGGAGCGTAGCGTTTAACAGTCAAGTTGACCCGTTGGTTAGAAGTTAGCGTTAAAATTGCTGCAGTTTTTCCCACGATAATTCCCCTGAAATTGGTGGTTCTGAACTTGAATAGAAACGCCAAATTATTTTGGGTAATAGGGTCAAAGGGTAATAGGGTCAAGTCTAGAATCATAGCTTTCTTTTTTGATCTTGCTGCTCTGATAATTTTACCGACGGTTGTAAAATGTAGTTCAAAAAAATCCGCTATTTGTTGATAGCTATATTCCCCTGCGGCATAGGCCGATACGATCGCCTCGTTCCGGCTGGCGGAGGTTTTTTGGTATTCGGCTAATGGCAGCGGGCGATCGTCTTTGTGCTTTGGGAAAATTAACATCGTTGTTTTTCCCTTTAATTTTTTCCTGCATCTGCGATACGAATGTGTCGTCACCGAGGAATATTTGACGTTTCAGCTCTTGCCAGATAGATTCCTGATTCATCCCTTGTGTGACAAATTCTCTATAACGTTTTGTTGCCGTGTTGCGATGAGTTGGAAACTGAGCCAACATGCTATCGGTCGCCAACCATGACGATGCCGGTGCTTCACCGGCCATCGCCCGATAACTGCTCCATAACAAGTCTCCGGGCGATGTCACCATTCCGGGCCGGACCGGATTGAGTACGACATAACGCGTCAGCTCTAGAAGGTAACTTTCGCCATCAACCAGTATCGCCTTGTAGCGACCCTGAAATAAATGGCCGGTGCGGCCGTGTCGGCCGATTTGATGTTTGCGTAAAAACACCATTTAACTGCCGCATACCTTTCGAAAGATTGGCATCAGGCGTTTCTATAACCAAATGATAATGGTTGGTCATTAAACAATAGCATGACAAACCCAGTTAAAGTCCTCTATAACACGCTTCAAAACATCAAGGAATTGAACCCTGTCTTCATCATCTTCATAAATGTTTTCACGGCGGACACCACGGGAAATCACATAATAGAACGCTCCTGAAAATTCGATTCTAATAAGTCCGATCATGAACAAATTATATAGCACCTAAATCCTGCAAACCCAAAAAAGAAGGCGAAACAGGCATTAAATCAGCACAGAAGGATCGTTCAGATATGCGATTCCACGCCTCTATTTTCCGGTCAATACCGGCTGATACCGGCGCGTTGCGTTTTACGCCAGATGCGTGCGCGTAACCGATGATTGAGGGTTTTTTAATTGGCTGACCTGGCGCTCATCAACTTCTTTGAGTAATCGGCTGATGGTCGTCTCAACCGGTATCTTTAACCAACCGGCCAGCTTGCAAAAACGCCGTCCGACCACACCGCGCACACCTTGGCGATTGATCGGGCGCCACCGATCACGCCGACCAAAGTCAGCAACATGTCTTCCACCAGTTGATAAGCAGCATTATCGCCGCGCACATGCGCAACGGTTTGTTTGACCAGTTCTTCAAAACCGATACGCTCGAGAAATTTGATTACCGGAATTAAGCCGGCCTGACTGGTTAAACCACTTGCTGTTGCCGACAGATGAACTTTTCCGGTTGGCCGACGTGCAGTTTTTTTTGAGGTTGGCGTGAGGCGTTTTCGTTCATTAAAATCATGACCTGGAGTGAAACTATTCAGTCCCCTGGCAATTATCGTTCCCACGCTCTGCGCTCATCGTTATACACAAATATCGGTAAACTTGCTAAACAGAGGTCATCGTATAACTGGAAACGGTGCTGTTTGATAAATCTGCGGATATTGGATATCAGTGGCTCCGAGATCGCGATCTGGGGATCGCTCCCACAGAGCATCCAGCCCCTTGTGGGAGCGACGCCTTCGTCGTCCCTCACCTAACGCTAGGTGAGGGAAAGTCGGTTACGTTAAGCAACAATAAAGGGTATCGAGGTCACATTTGCCAAGATGGCAAGACGGTATATCTACGACTTATGTATAACGGCGAGCACTCTGCGTGGGAACGATAGGGGGTGTGAATAATTACCCTGGAGTTACTTTGTAAAAATAATCATATCATTGATTTATATGGTTTATTAATATTTTCCCAGTGCTTGTTTGCAGGATTTAGGTGTAATAGTGCACCCACCGGTCGGTAGCGCCGCGCGTAACAACTGTTGACTTTGATCGGCGGTGAGCGGTGACCAGTCGATGAGAATCAAAGGTAAGGGTAATGACTGTAATAACCACTGTGTCATGACCCCGAAGAGCTTCTGTCGCTCAAGCTTGAGATTGGGATTGCCGAGGAGACGGTCTATGCGCTTGATTTTGTGTTTGGGATAGGCCGGCCCGGGAAGTGCTCGCCCTAAGTCCGTCAGAGACACCGAGATACTTTTCAAGCCGCCCTCTACGGTCGCCATGAGAGTTTTAAGCCGGGTTCGATGAAGTTTAGGAAGCGCCCGCTTGATCAGATTATGGAGTAAACTCATGGTCAACATAGGACCTCCCCGGCGAAGCTGAAAGATTATGAATTTCAGCAATTAGACCCGAGAAACCAACTTTTCGATCAATTTTTAGCCATAGCAAATTGTTTTATATGACTATTTTACGGGGATACCTCAGGCTCTGACCCCTTAATTCAATTCTATATCGGCATTAGGTAGCAACGAGTATAAAGGGAATTTGGTTTATCGAAAGTTATCTTTGATGTCAGAAAATTTTACAATACCATAATCGATTAACTGAGGGCTATTAAATAACTCTTTATTATTCAGTTGGATATTAATATTGGCCTACAATTTGCGGATGCTATTAAGCTTGTAAATACGATTTTACTGAAATCGTTTTTACAAGTCTTAAACTAGTGAACAAAACCTTTAATAGTGTAAGGAGTATAGTCATGAAAACAGCAACTAAATTATATCTTGGCTCAGCAATCGTATTTATCGGAATGAATAGCGCAACTGCTGCTATTGCTGCACCTGAAATGGACTCCAGCATCGCAGCTTTAGGATTGGGATTGGCGACCGCGGTCGCTGCTCTTATTTCCGAACGTCGCCGCAAATAGCGAATAACGGGGCAAGGGTACTTTAAACTTGCCCCGTTTCAATTTGCCGTCATGGCAATTTGATTTCTCGACTTTCCGCCTTTTGAAACAGGTTTTCTTTCTATCCTTTTAAGCGATGCAATCAGTCGTCAGCCGCAGTTTTTTTCTAGTGTTTTTATGCCTGGAAGCTCTTGTTTTATCAATTAGCTTCGATTCGCAATCTTTAGAGAAAACACATAACTTGTTTTTGGGTTTAATCGGTTATGCCGGTGAATTGATCAGATTTTTCGTTGCGGTTGCAGGAGGTTTTGCCGTTTTTGGCTGGCCAAGGTTTCAGGCTATTTCGCATTTTTTACTTGATTACAATGATTATCCATGGTGGCAGAAATGGTTGGCGGCCCATGGTATTTTCATTATGTCCTTTATCTATATCACATCGGCGTTATTTCAAGGCGTCGAGTTCGAAAATTCTCATGAGGCTATTACGGTCAACTTGGTAGCTGTAAGTTGGTTTTTAATAGGGATAGGATCGGTTGTTTGCCTGTTTTTTACCATCGCACCAGCGAAATGTTGGACGCGATTGATCTCGCAAGAGATAGCTCTGGTTTCCCTCGCTGTTTTGACAGGCGTCCTTTCTTGGTTTGCTGGAGAAATGTCGGAATTAGACTGGCAGCCCCTTACCGAGTTGACCTTTAATGTTTCAGGTTATTTATTGGGCGTTTTTTATCCAGAGGTCGTTATTCAACCGGTTCATAAAATATTGGGAACACCTGGTTTTGAGGTGCAGATTTCACCGCAATGCTCGGGATACGAAGGCATTGGACTCATTATCGTATTTTTATTTTTGTACATAATTGCTTATCGCAGAACCCTGTTGTTTCCGAATGTCTATATTCTGTTTCCAATTGGGGTTATCACAATATGGGTTTTGAATGTTTTCAGGATTGTGGCGCTGATCGCCATTGGATCTTCTTTTTCAGAGGAAATAGCTGCCGGCGGGTTTCATTCGAATGCCGGTTGGATCGCATTTGTTTTGATTAGTGGGGGGATGGTTTCGATCTGCCAACGATCAAAATATTTCCTTGTTGAATCGCACGCTGTTGAATTCAGCCACGAATCCAACCATTCGCCGGTACCAGCGCTATTGTTGCCTTTCGTCGCTCTACTTTCATCAATAATATTAACCTCGGCTTTTACGGTAGATTTTAATTGGCTTTATCCCATAAGGGTAATCGTTTCACTTTCAGTAATTTGGTATTTCCGTAAGCAATATCGTCCGATATTTAAAAATATTACGCTACACTCGCTATTAATTGGTTTTAGCGTTTTTGTGATTTGGCTGATCTTGGTTGATGTCTCTGAACAAGATAATCAAAAACTTATGGATTCATTGTTCGAGGCGCCTCCGCTGTTAGTTAGCAGTTGGTTGCTGTTTCGTTTCATCGGCGCCACGATTACAGTACCGATCATCGAAGAGCTCGTTTTTCGAGGTTACTTAATCAATAAACTATCCGATATAAACTTTACGGAATTGAAGACGATTAAATTTACTTGGCTTTCCTTTCTGGGATCTTCGATCTTATTCGGCGCATTGCACGGTGAATGGCTTGCCGGTACAATTGCCGGAATGGGATTCGCTTTGGCCTTGTACCATAGAAAGTCTATTTCCGATGCTATAACTGCTCATATGACGACGAATACGTTGCTGGCCTTTTATGTTATGTCTACCGGGAATTGGTCGTTATGGTAATTCTCCAGGATAATCATGTTTTAAGAAGCGCGGTTTCGAGTAGGACAGGCACTCCCAGCGCGGTAGGGTGATGCTGGTTTTCTCCTTTTGCCGCCTGGTTTCCCGACGGTGCCACAATATTTCACCCATGACGCAGGTTGATACCCGCCCCCCTCTCAGAACCGGACAAGCGGCTTTCCCACATCCGGCTCCTTGATCAGTCATTCAGCAAGCCTCCGCCCTTCGACAGGGATTCAGGTCTCGGATGTGTCCACGCGGCCAGCCAATGCTATTAAAGCCTGGTTTAACCGGTCACAGTGGTAAGCCTTGCACTGGCTCTTGCGGTTGAGTCGTTTGTACAGAATGTGTGTTGAACGATAGACAAAGTCGCTGCACCGGGTTGCGTTATCCGCGATGCATAATAGTTCAGGTGGCCGGCTACCACCCGCGCCTTGTCGTAGCGTAGCATTTCGCCCAAGGTCTGCTTGTGTCGCGCCTTGCTCGCCCATTCGTCGAAGGTCTTCAAGCCCGCGCCGAATTTCTTGCGCGCGGTGCGTCGTTTGACCTTGAAGTCTCCCTGCGTGGTCTTCCCGAAGTAGTGGGTAAAACCGAGAAATGTAAACTCTTCCGGCTTCTTCCCCACGGCGAAACCGTTCTAAACTTCTTGACTTTGGTATCGCAATATAACCTTTCTCGAATTCTCTGTCATGCGTAGGTAATCGAATACCCGTCGTACATTACGCGCCAGCTTTTCGATAGTGGCTGCCACACTGTCTTTACT